>NZ_JBRCOK010000046.1:0-19602 GCF_053501535.1 Bellilinea sp.
TCGCGCCTGCGATTTTGGGGGAGGCGGGAGGGGGACGAAACTCGAAAGTTGATGTAAAAATGATTTATCCCGAATTGACGTTAAAATAAAATAACATCAACCCAAGTTATTGCGAACAGGACAATTACCCCGTCCTGTTCGCAATGATAGTGCGTTCTATAATTCTTTCTGGTTGAGGTCGTCTTGGAAACTTATCGTGGTGTCATCGAACGATATCGAGAATGGCTGGATGTTCCTGATCATCTTGAAGTGGTCAGTCTTCTGGAAGGGAATACACCTCTGATTCCCATGCCAGGGCTGGCAGAAGAACTGGGCGGCGGGTTTGAATTGTGGATTAAGTTCGAAGGAATGAACCCAACCGGTTCGTTCAAGGATCGTGGCATGACGGTAGCCATCAGTGAGGCAGTGGGGCGGGGAGTCAAGGCGGTAATCTGCGCTTCTACCGGCAACACGGCAGCCTCGGCAGCTGCTTATGCCTCCCGCGCCGGCCGGCGTGCCATTGTAATCATCCCACAAGGCAAGGTGGCAGCCGGAAAACTGGCCGGTGCAATTGCCTACGGTGCTGATGTGATTCAAATTGACGGTTCGTTTGATGATGCCTTGAATCTGGTGGTGGAAATCAGCCAGAAACACCCGATAGGACTGGTCAATTCGCTCAACCCTTACCGTTTGGAAGGTCAGAAAACTGCCGCATTTGAGATTGTTGACCTTCTCAACGGCGCGCCGGACTGGCTTTGCCTGCCGGTTGGCAATGCTGGAAACATCACCTCTTACTGGATGGGTTTTTGCCAGTATCATCAAGCCAAACAGAGCGGTTTACCAAAATTGTTGGGGGTGCAGGCCTGGGGTGCTGCCCCACTGGTTTTGGGGCATCCAGTTGAGCGTCCCGAAACGGTGGCAACGGCAATCCGGATTGGTCGCCCGGCGCGCGGGGAGCAAGCCCTGCAGGCAGCAGAAGAATCGGGTGGAAAAATCATTGCCGTAACGGATGAGCAAATCCTGCAAATGCAGCGTCGTCTGGCTTTGCACGGTGTATGGGTGGAACCCGCTTCGTCAGCTGGACTGGCGGGTCTGGCTCAGGAGATTTATCAAAAGCAGATTAACCTGAAAGGCAAGCGGGTTGTTGCTGTTTGTACGGGGCATGGGTTGAAGGACCCGGACATTATCGTCAGGCAATTCAGCAGCCCGAAAATTGTGCAACCGGATATGGGCCAATTGGAAGAGATTATATTAGGGGAGGAAAACCATGAATGAGCTGGTCGTAACGGTTCCCGCCACCTCGGCCAACCTGGGTCCGGGTTTCGATTGTTTAGGGCTGGCGTTGGATTTGTGGAACACCACCACCTTTCGGATCGGAGGGGATGGAATCCAGGTATGTGTGAAGGGGGAGGGCGCCGGGCAATTACCGGAAGATTCGGGCAATCTGGTGGTGCAAGCTTTTACAGCGCTTTACGTGCGTCGCGAGGCAACCATGCCGCGAGATTTGCAAATTGAATGTCACAACCTTATCCCCGTGAGTTCCGGACTGGGATCGAGCACGGCGGCGATTTTGACCGGTCTGATTGCTGCCAATTTCTTTCTGGGGCAGCCGCTCAGTAAATTAGAATTGCTGCGTATGACGATTGACATCGAAGGCCATGCCGATAATGCGGCAGCGGCTTTGTTCGGTGGTTTGGTGCTGGTGGCGGCCGATGTTCATCCTCCTGTTGTTCGGCCTTACCCTTTACCAGCGTTAAACGTTGTGGCGGTTGTTCCAGAAGTACGGCTGCCTACCCGTGAGGCGCGTGCCGCACTGCCGGAAAAAATTGTTCGCGCTGATGCCATTTTTAACCTCAATCGTCTTGCGCTGCTGATTGATGCGCTGCGCGAAGGTGACCGGCGCTTACTGTTGACCGCCATGGATGATCGAATCCACCAGCCTTATCGTTTTCCCCTAATCCCCGGCAGTCATGCTGCCGTACTGGCTGCGCGTGAGCTCGGGGCGGCGGCTGCTTTATCTGGCGCTGGACCGAGTGTGATTGCCTTTGCCAATGACAATGCTTATGCGGTTGCGAATGCCATTCAGGCGGCCTTTCGGAATGCTGGCGTTAACACCCGCTGCTATCACTTTACTCCAACCATGCAGGCAGCTCGTTGGTATGGATGAAAATGGATGATCCGCAAATTTTTTCTGGACAAAACCGCATCTTTCGAGTAAAATTGGGCTTCGCAATGGATTGAACGTTTTTTTGGAGGAAGTAATTTGGCTAACATCAAGTCACAAATCAAGCGCAATAAGCAAAACGAAAAACGCCGGCTGCGCAACCGCTTTTTCCGCGGTGCAGCCCGTAAAGCCATTTCCAAAGCTCGGGTGGCAATTGACACCGGTGAGACTCCCGAAGCCCGCGAGGCGGTCATTCTGGCAGTCAAAGCACTGGATAAGGCTGCTGAAAAAGGTGTGATTCATAAAAACAATGCCGCCCGCCGCAAAAGCCGCTTGATGAAGCGCCTGGCTGCTCTCAACAAGTAAAACCACGATTCTTTATGATAATATATCCATAGCGGGAGGCATGTCTCCCGCTTTTGATTTTCTTTCACCAATGCAAAAGATGGGCGTGTTATAATTCTTTCGTTCATTCCGGCATCTTTCTTTCAAGGGTTTAAGCATGTTCGAAAGAGAACAGCAAGCAATTACGCAAAAAATTAAAACCTTCTGTCGGGAAAATCAACTACCTGAGGTGGAATTTCAATGGAAGTGGATTCCATTCAGTGGTCACTGGGGTATATCCACTTCCTTTTTTCAATTAGCTGCTCAGGAGGCACGGCAGGGAAAAAAGGTCAACGTCAATTCCCGTGCAGCTGAACTGGCCAGTCAGATTGCCGCCTATTTGGGAACACCGCAAGGTTTTGAAAAAGTTGAAGCGGTGAACGGCTATTTGAATATTTACTTTTTGCAAAGCACTTATGCAACCCAGGTCGTCAACACGGTACTGCAACAGGGAGAAAATTTTGGTAAGGGTGCACCCCGCAACGAGCGCGTGATGGTGGAATTTTCTCAGCCCAACACCCATAAGGCCTTTCATGTGGGGCATTTACGCAGTGCCATTTTGGGGGATGTCATCAGCCGCCTGCTGGATTTCGCCGGTTTTTCGGTGGTGCGCGCCAACTATCCCGGTGATATTGGTTTGCATGTCATCAAGTGGCTGTGGTGCTATATGAACTTTCACCGTGGAGAAAAACCTGCCAGTGATATTACCCGCTGGATGGGGGATATTTATGCCGAAGCCAATCGGCGACTGGAAGAAAAACCAGAACTGGAAAATGAAGTGCGTGCCCTGTATGCTCGTTGGGATCGGCGCGACCCTGAGGTGGTGGCTTTGTGGGAAGAAACACGCCAGTGGTCGCTCGATGGTTTTGAGGAGATTTACCGCCAGCTGGATATTCACTTTGACGTGTATTATTTCAACAGTCAGGTGGAACACCCCGGAAAAGAAATTGTCAATGAGTTGATTGCCAAAGGGATTGCGGTGGATGAACGCCCGGATGGCCCTGTGGTGGTCAAACTGGACGAATTACTGGGATTAAAAACAGAAAAGTACCGGGTTCTTGTGGTGCTGCGTTCAGACAACACCGCCCTTTACGCTACCGAAGATCTGGCGCTGGCGAAAAAGAAATTCAGTGACTATCCCGACTTAAGCCGCTCATATTATGTGGTGGATGTACGTCAATCCTTACACTTCCAGCAGGTTTTCAAAACGCTGGAACTGGCCGGCTACGAGTGGGCAAGCCGCTGCCAGCACATTCCTTATGAACTGGTCATTTTGCCGGGTAATGTGGTCATGGCATCCCGTGAAGGTACGGTTGTGCTGCTGGAGGATTTAATTCGTGAGGCTACCACCCGGGCGCTGGCGGTAGTACGCGAGAAGAACCCCGACCTGAGCGAAGAGGTGAAGTTGAAAATTGCTCAGGCAGTTGGCATTGGCGCCATCAAGTACCCGATGCTGGCAAGGGAGAACACCAAAGTTGTCACCTTTGATTGGCAGTCAGCCCTTGATTTCAACGGTCAGGCAGCGCCATATATACAATATGCGTATGTGCGAGCCGGCAGCATATTGCGTAAGGCAGGTCAACCCCTGCCAGAAGAAGCAAAAGTAACTGAACCGCTTACACCACAGGAAGTTGAATTGATCAATCTGATCTCCCGCTTGCCGGCTGAAGTACAGCGTTCAGCCGGTGAACTTCGTCCATTGTGGATTGCAACTTATGCATACGAACTGGCAAAAGCGTTCAACGACTTTTATACCCAGTGTCCGGTATTGCAAGCGGAAGAAGCGGTGCGCAATTTTCGGTTGCGCCTAACTGCGGCAACACGTCAGGCAATTGCCAACAGCCTGACTTTGCTGGGCATCACAGCCCCACAAGCGATGTGAACAGATTCTCAATCTTATTCACATTCAAAGGAGAAATAAAAAGTATGGCTATTCGAACGATCATCATGGGTGCAGCGGGAAGAGACTTCCATAACTTCAATGTCTTTTTCCGCGACAATTCGGACTATCAGGTAGTCGCTTTTACGGCGACCCAGATTCCGAATATCGAAGGTCGCCGCTATCCTGCTGAACTGGCGGGCAGCCTCTATCCGCAAGGAATTCCGATTTACCCGGAAAGCGAACTGTCTGATTTAATCCGCACTTTGAAGGCAGACCAGGTGGTGTTTGCTTATAGTGATGTTTCCCATGAATATGTGATGCACAAAGCCTCGGAAGTGTTGGCAGCCGGGGCGGATTTTCGCCTGATGGGTGTGCGGGGAACACAACTCAAGTCCAATAAGCCGGTTGTTTCGGTTTGTGCAGTGCGCACCGGCTCGGGCAAGAGCCAAACCACCCGCCGCGTCTCCAAAATCTTGATCAACATGGGATTCAAGGTGGCGGCGATTCGTCATCCGATGCCTTATGGTGATCTGGTAAAGCAGGCGGTTCAACGCTTTGCCGATTACAGCGATCTGGACAAGCACGAATGCACCATTGAGGAACGCGAAGAGTATGAACCGCACCTCGATAATGGCGTGATTGTCTACGCAGGCGTGGATTATGAACGGATTTTGAGACAGGCCGAGCAGGAAGTGGATATTATTCTGTGGGATGGCGGGAATAATGACTTCCCCTTCTATCAGGATGATCTGGCAATTGTGGTTGCTGATCCCCACCGACCGGGGCACGAAGTGCGCTATCACCCCGGGGAAACCAACGTGCGCCGCGCAAATGTGTTTGTCATCAATAAAGTGGATACGGCCAGCCCGGATGCGGTCATAGCTGTGCGGGAAAGCCTCTCGGCGCTTAACCCAAAAGCAACGATCATTGAAGGCGCATCCCCCCTGTTTGTGGATCGTCCAGAGGAAATCCGCGGAAAACGCGTGCTGGTCATCGAGGACGGCCCAACTCTGACGCATGGTGAGATGGCTTACGGGGCGGGCTGGGTGGCTGCCCGCCGGTTTGGCGCAGCCGAAATTGTAGATCCCCGTCCGTTTGCGGTTGGTTCAATTGCTGCGACCTACCAGAAGTACACTACCACAGGCCCGATTTTGCCGGCAATGGGCTACGGCGAAGAGCAAATGCGCGATTTGGAACAAACCATCAATAACTCCGATGTGGATCTGGTCATTTCGGCGACACCAATTGACCTGAATCGTGTGATTAAGATTCGCAAGCCCATGCAGCGTGTCCGCTATGAATTGCAGGAGATTGGGCAACCGACCCTAGAAGATGTTTTGAAAGCCAAGTTTGGCAAGTGAATCGAATTTCAG
Organism: Bellilinea sp.; assembly: GCF_053501535.1. Taxonomy (NCBI): domain Bacteria; kingdom Bacillati; phylum Chloroflexota; class Anaerolineae; order Anaerolineales; family Anaerolineaceae; genus Bellilinea; species Bellilinea sp. The sequence continues at coordinate 5,783 of NZ_JBRCOK010000046.1, forward strand.
GAGAATAACCTGAGCCTGACCTTCCCCCATTCTGCCAAAGCAGAGTGGGGGAAGACCAAGGCGGATAGTCTGGTAAAGCGATGTTCATTGACGAGGCTGTAATATACGTTCGTTCCGGTAAAGGGGGAGATGGTTTTGTCCATTTTCATCGGGAAAAGTATGTAAACCGCGGTGGCCCGGATGGGGGAGATGGCGGGCGCGGCGGCGATGTGATTTTGGAAGTACTCCCAACCCTGAATACGCTGGTGAACTTTCGGTATCAACGTAAGTTCATTGCACAGGATGGCGCAAAAGGGGGAGTCAACAACATGACCGGTAAATCGGCAGAGGATTTAATTATCCCTGTTCCGCCCGGTACTGTGGTTTACGATGCCGACACTGGAGAATTGTTGGGTGACCTGGTGGAACCCGGACAACGGCTGGTGGTGTGTAAGGGTGGGCGCGGCGGACGCGGAAACGCCCGTTTTGCAACACCCCGCAATCAGGCACCACGAATTGCCGAAAAGGGCGAACCCGGTGAGGAAAGAAACCTGCGGTTGGAATTGAAATTGATTGCCGATGTGGGGATTGTGGGGGTGCCCAATGCGGGCAAATCCAGTTTACTTGCGGCGGTGACCAACGCCAGACCTAAAATTGCCGACTATCCTTTCACAACCCTGGAACCCAATCTGGGAGTGGCGGATCTGGACGAAAACACCAGTCTGATTCTGGCTGATATTCCGGGGTTGATTGAGGGTGCTCATCAAGGCGTTGGGTTGGGTGATGCGTTCTTGCGTCATATTCAGCGCACACGGGTATTGATTCACCTGCTGGATGGTCAATCTGCCGATCCGCTGGCGGATTTCAGTCAAATCAATGCGGAACTGGCGTTGTTTGACCCGCAACTGGTGCAAAAGCCGATGATTGTGGCATTGAATAAAATTGACCTACCCGAAGTGCAACAACGCTGGGAGACCCTCCGCACCGAATTGGAGAAGAAAGGCGTGCAGCAACCCTATGCCATCTCGGCTTTGGCACACATCGGGCTTGAACCGCTGCTGTGGCGGTGCGTGGAGTTGCTCAAAACAGCGCCTGAGCCTCAAAGGCGAGAAGAGCTTCCCGTCTACCGGCCGGGCGATGATCCACGGGAATTCACCATCAGCCGCACCCCGGATGGCGGCTTCAAAGTCAAAGGGGCAGCCATTGAACGGGCAGCAGCGATGACTTATTGGGAATTTGAAGGTTCGGTGCGCCGTTTTCAACGGTTGATTGAACGTTTGGGGGTTGAAGAAAAACTGCGCGAAATGGGCATTCAAAACGGGGATACGGTCTATATCGGCGATGATTACGAATTGGAATGGCAGGAATGACGAGGGAACGTATCGGCATTTTTGGCGGGACGTTTGACCCTCCACATGTCGGTCATCTGATTCTGGCTGCCGAAGCGCAGGATCAGCTGCGGCTTGACCGTCTGTTATGGGTTTTGACTCCCGACCCGCCTCATAAACAGGATCAAAGCATTTCTCCGCTGGCCATCCGCATGAAGCTACTGATGGCGGCGATCGGCGATAATCCATCCTTTGAACTTTGCCGCGTGGATATGGATCGTCCCGGCCCGCATTATGCGGTGGATACGGTGAAAATCCTGAAAGAACAGTACCCATCGGCTGAATTCTTCTATTTGATCGGCGGGGACTCACTGCACGACTTGCCGACCTGGTTTCAGCCCCGGCGGCTGATTGAATTGATTGATGGGTTAGGCGTCATGCGGCGGCCGGGTGATCAGGTGGATTTGAGGAATTTGGAGCAGAAAATTTCCGGTTTATCTGCTAAAATTTGCTTCATCGAAGCTCCCTTGTTAGAAATTTCGGCGCGCCAAATCCGTCAGCGGATTGCAGCAGGGCGGGCTTACCGCTATTATGTTCCTCCCGCTGTTTTTCGCTTAATTGAGGAATTGAAACTTTATCGGCAACCGTTCTCTTCTGCGATTGCAGATTCGGATGTGTAAATCCCAGATGAACCTGCGTAATTTACTGGTCAAATGTTTGTGGTGGGGTTCGCTCTTGTGGCTATCAGCAGCCTGCACACCGCTTGCCGGTAATCAGGCGGTCACCGAAATCACGCCTACCGCATTTGTGGCTGCCGACTTAACCAATGACGGGTTGGCGGTTATCCCGAGTCGTGCCTGTCTGCTTCAACAGGCTGTTGTCATTCAAACCGACCGGCAAATGGGTGATATGCTTGCCTGGTCGAAGGATTCCGCTCATCTTGCTTTTATAACGCCGGTCAACGATAGTTGGGGCTGGTATCAGGGGGATCTGGTCATTCTGAATGTGCTCAAAGGAGAAAGCCGGCGAACGAAAGATATCCGTGTTGCCGGAGATTTGACCTGGTCCCCCTCGGGAGAAAAGATTGCTTTTGTTATCCTCCGGCCGGCGGAAGCGCAGTATTCTGTGGGGGTCTATTCTCTTGCGGATGGGAGAACGCTGGATCTGTATGATGTTGCGGTGACCGACGAATTTTCCAGCCTGAAAGGAATTGTGGGCTGGCGTTCCGATCAAGTGCTGCAAATTTCCGAAAGTTGTGGGGTGGATTGTGTGCGTTACTTGGAATACAATCTGCTCAGTGGAGTAAAAACCGTGCTGGAAGAGTCACGCCCGGGACAGGATACCAGCTTAAGAATTGTCCTCAACCAGCCGGGTGTGGTTCCCAACCGCAACTGGCGTAACGCCAACTGGTCACCGGATGCCCGGCGGGTATTTTTCACGGATCGGACGAATGTTGCCTGGATTGGCGATCTGACTGCCAGTACCAAAGCAGCTTTGCCAATGGAAACGCTGCCCGTCGCCGAGTCCAAATGGTCGGCTGACGGGCAGTTAATTGCGGTGAGAACCGCTGAAAATCTTTATATTTTTGGGGTGGACGGCTGCCGGTAATGGATTACTGGGTAATCAATTCCAGATTTCCAACGCCCATATTGAGGTTAATTTCAATTTTTGGGCCGTTTCCATCCGTTTCATACACATTATTGGCGATGCGCCATGTACCACGCGGTTGAACGTTGCTCAAACCGCCGCTGATGACAACCCGCGCTGGTGTTCCGGCGGGGATGATAATTTTCAGGCTGCTCACCCCGGCAGTGATGCTGGCATCCAGATCTTGTTGCAGACTGCCAGAAAAGTCAAGCGTATAAGAACCTGTTCCGCCTTCAAAGTTCAAGAAGGCCGGGCTGGCATTTCCCAGTCCGTAGAGGGAAACTTCCGAAGCCCCGGTTCGATAGCGCAGGCTTTCCATGCGCACCGGATTGGGTTGGTCAAAGCGCACCTCTGCCTGACTGGCTCCATCCTGAATGTTCAGGCGGGTCAGGGCAACACCGCTCAGGTTGAGCGTGCCCTGGTAAGCTCCGGCAGCAATATCCAGTTCTAAGGGGGTGCTGCCCAATTTCAACTGCCAGCGATTGACAACATCCCTGGTCGGGATCCGCAGGTTATCCCTGCGGCCCTGCCGGATGATCAGACTTCGTCCATCACGGATGACTTCCGGTTTCCATTCCGAGATATTGTATTGAATTTCACCTTCGACCAGCTTTTCGCCGCCGCCCTGAATGTCCAATTCCCCGGCTCCCATTTCAATGGAAACTTTGGCAGTATGGGCATCTTCAGGCGGTGCTTCGCTAACGGTGAAAGTTTGGGTTGCTCCGGTTTTGGCTTCCGGCATATTGACGGTGAAGGAACAGGCCAGCGAGCTGAACACAATCGCAATCAAAGGAAAAAGAGCAAGATGTTTATTTTGAATTTTCATAACAGGCCTTTTACCCAATTAATCTTCTTTCGGAGATGGAGAGAATTCTTCTGGTGATATTGGAGCAGCAGGCGGCGGGGTAGGGGGTGTTGAGGCAGGGACATAGACTACCGTTGGCGGCTGCGGGTAAGCTTTAGTACCAAATTGGGTGAGAATGATACTGCCCAGACCAACGCTGGCAACCAGCAGGGACATTAAACCGCCCAGACAGAATAAATAACCCAATAACCAGACGATGAGCCCCAACACCAGCGTGCCGATGCCGGCAGAAACGGCTTCCACCCATTGGGTTTTCAACATACTGGCGATGCGCTCGCCAATCAGGTAGCCGACCGCAACCCAGCCGATCAGCAGGGCAAGGGCGAGGACCAGCATGCCAATCAGTGCCACCGGGATCAGCAGGATGGTAATGATCAACACAATCAGGACAAAAGGCGCAACGACCAGCGTCAACAACCCGATACCGCCGCTCAGCAATGTTTGATCGGAAATTGTGTTGCCAATCACCCGCAGCGGACGAGGCATCAGCAGAGCCACTACCAGAGCCAGAACAGCCATTGCCAGGATGCGCAAAATGTTTGACAGGGCATCCCTCATCCATGAGGTGAAAAGGCGCAGAGGTGAGGGGCTGCCGGGTGGTGTGAAATCAAACCGGTCAAAATTGAACATCAACGTTTGCGGGTTAAGCCGATTGATGCCCCCCAAAACCGTTGAACCTTCGGCCTGGCTGACCGCTCCCCCAATGATTTGAACGCCACCCCGTACAAACGAGGTTTCGTTCAGGTTGACATTGCTGCCAATGGCGCTGATATCCCCGTCAACTTCACCATCCACTTGAAGGTTGCCGCCCAAAATGACAATGTCTTCGGTGACTTTGGCATCCTGTTCAATGATTGCGTTTCCCCCAATGATGACCAGCGAGCCGTTCAGGGTTTGGGAAGAGCGCAAAACATAGTTTTCACCAAAAATCAGTTGATCCCCATTAAATTGTTCTCCCGGTGGGGGAGGGGTTTGTGCCAGTCCAATTGCCGGGGTTGCCAGTGTGATGAGAATTGTGAGGATAAGAAATGTGAAGAGCGCTATTTTTTTCATTGTTCATGTACTCCTAGATGGGATAGGCGCTGAAGCGTCAGGAACCATAAGCCAAGCAATAAGGTTGACCAGCCTGCCAACAGGAAAACGAACACCATAAGCGCGAGCGGGGGGATTTGACCGGCCCAGTAAAAGAAAATGTACTGGATTTCAGACCAGCGTTGAGGAGCAAGCGCAACCCAGCCGATCATGTCTGAAAGCAGTTGGGCAGGTGGAATAATCCAGAGGAGTCGAACTATAAAAGCAATGCTCAGCAGAACAAAGGCGCTACCCAGGCCAATGAAAACAGCTCGAATCTGCCTTTTTTGCTGAAGTGCTTTTCTTTGGGCAAGGCTTGCCTGAAAGCGGTTGACAAACTGGGTAGGTGCTGGAGTGAGCGGGGGCTTTTGCAGCAGTTGTTCCACCTCGCTCCAGCCGGACTGAATCCGGTTACAGTGCTGGCAGGATTTGAGATGGGCTTCTAACTCTGCAATTTGATCAGAGGTCAGGTTTTCACGGTTGAAGATCCAGTTTTCAAAAGGCAGGTGACTCATCATGAATCCTCTCGGTCATGGCGTAATGCTGGCTCTGATATTGCTGCGCCAATCGCAGGCGCGCACGATGCAGCCGGCTCTTTACAGCACTCACTGAAAGTTGCAAAGCCTGACTGATTTCCTCTTCAGAGCACTCGTACCAGTAGCGCAGGATGACAGCAGCCCGATCTTGAGGATTGAGGGAAGAAAGAAGCGATTGTATAGATTGTCGTTCTTCGTTTTCCCGGACTTGTTTTTCGGGTTCGGGAGTGTGGTCGGGGATAACTTCTTCCATCCAATCCTCAATTTCCATAGTGGTGATCCGTTTTTTCCGTTGCTGGTCAATGCAGTAGTGGGCGGCAATGGAGAGTAACCAGGTTGCAAAAGACCGATTGCGATCATAGCGGCGAATTGCCTGAAAAGCTCTCCAAAAAGTTTCCTGCGCGGCGTCCTCTGCTTCTTGCGCGTTTCCCAGCATTCGGTAGCACAAATTGTAAACGGGGTTCTGGTATTGCAGAACAAGGCTTGTAAAGGCTTCCTCATCCCCGTTTTGTGCTCGGATGAGCATGTCCATCTCGTGATTGATCACCGACTGCTCCTGCGCTCTTGTTCTAGTACCATATACGCAACCCGAGCGGATTAGTTGCATGGAACAGGTTTTTGAGCGAAATCTCTTAACCTGTTCTCATCATAACATAGTCAGGTCAACAAATACCTGTACCAAAGGCGAGTTCAGCGATGACCACTAGAATGAACTTGCGATGTGAATGCGGCTGAGCAAGAAAAATTCTAATCCGAAGGCTCTTTTTGGTGAATTGTAGCAGGTAAAAATTCTCGAAATTGTGCCAGCAACATTGCGCTGAAAATAAGCACACATCCAAAAATTTGCAGAGGGAAGAGCTGTTCACCAAGCAGTAAGTATCCCAATAGAGCGGCAAAGACGGCTTCCATGCTGAACAGGATAGCGGCATCGGTAGTGGGGGCGTTGCGTTGACCAACAACTTGTAAAGTAAAACCCAAACCTACCGGAAACACGGCCGAATAAAACACCGCCCACCATGCCTGAGGTTGGGGAGCGGTGAAACGGTCAAAAAGTACGGCTCCGATGGTATTCAGGAATGCCGTGATGGCAAACTGCCCCATTGCGAATTGTAAATTATCCATGCGGCGCGCCATCCTGCCCACCACGATGACATGCCCTGCCCATATAAAGGCACCCGCCAGCTCATACCAATCGCCGGGAGCCGGTTCAAATGCGCCACCGGTACTGAGGAAAAGCGTACCAAGGACTGCCAGAAAAGCCGCCACCCATGTAGTCCAATGGATGACCTCGCGCCAAAAAAGCCACAACAGTAAAGGGATGATGACAACATAGAGTCCAGTAAGAAATCCGGCATTGGCGGCGGTTGTGGTTTTCAAGCCAATTTGCTGAAAAGTGCTGGCAGTGAAAAGCAGCACTCCCGCTGTGAGAACACCTCCCCAATTTTTACGCTCCAGACGAACTTTCTTGCCTAAAAGAGCGGCAAGGAAAAGCGTTCCAATCCAGAATCGCACACCGTTAAAGGTGAAATGCCCCATGCTTTGGGCGGCAATACTTTGGGCGATAAATCCGCTGCCCCAAATGAACGAAACGAACAGAAGAATAGCATCAGATTTGATCCGTTCCGGTGGGGCGGGTTTGAATCCATGTTTCAGCGTGAGCGGCATTGTTCGAATTCCCGATGGCGTTGAAGGCGAAAAAGGAATTTCCTGGAGCTGCTGACCTATTCTTCGAGCGTAAAGCCCACCTTGAAGGTAACCTGCCACTGTTTGACCTGTTCTTCCTCAATTCTGCCGCGAATTTCGACAACTTCCAGCCATTGCATATGGCGGATGGTTTGGGCAGCGCGGGCTACGGCGGTTTGAATGGCGTCTTCAATGCTGGTTGGAGATGTTCCAGTAATTTCAATCAGTTTATAGGTGTGTTGGGCCATTTTTCCCTCTCAAAATGAAGATAGTCGAGAATTACTCCCAGTCTTCTGGAATGTAACGCCGCCAGCGTTTTAACTGACTGCGGTGCTGCTTTGATGTGCGGCGAGCAGCCCTCGCCGTAATGGTTGGCTGGGTAGGTTTCCGTGTTTTGGGTATGAGCAAGGCTTGCTGGATTAACTCATTCAATCGCCGTAAAGCATCCGTGCGATTTTGTTCTTGAGTTCGATAGCGTTTTGCTTCCAGAATTAAGACCCCTTCATCAGTGACTTTTTGTCCGGCTAATTGAATTAACCTTTCTTTTACCTCATCCGGCAGGGTGGAAGATGCCCGAATATTAAAGCGTAATTGAACCGCGGTGGATACTTTATTGACATTTTGTCCACCCGGGCCAGAAGCGCGGATGAAATCGAACTCAATTTCATCTTCTGGAATTTGGATCGGGTCTGGCTGGCTGGGCATATCATAAGTATAACAGGATGGATTTGCTTTCAGATATAATTTGTTTAGAAAATCAATTTTGTTTTTCAAAAGGAGACTGACGATGGAGCTGGAACAGGTACGCAACAAAGTCAAAGCGGCTGCCTGGCAGGCAATTGCTCAAAGCGGCGTGAACATGACATCCCTTTCGAGTGATGACCAGAATAAACTGGTGGATGCAATTACGGCTCAAATGCTGGTGGTGATGGATGAGGTGATTGGGTCGGATGCGGATGATCAACTCACCCGTTTTGCTGATAGCGGTGATGAGGAGCAGGTCTTGTGGAAAGGCAGGCCGTTACTCTCGCTGGTGGAATATTATGTGATAACCAGCGAACGGATTAAAGTGGTGAGGGGGCTTTTGGGAAAAGATTATGAAAATTATGAGCTGATTCGCGTTCAGGATATTGACTTCGCGCAATCGGTTGGAGAAAGGATTCTGGATATCGGCGATATCCGCATCAAAGGCGCCGACCCCTCTCATGAGGAAATTGTGCTGAGGAATATCAAAAATCCGCAGGAGGTTTATGAATTGCTGCGCAAAGCATGGCTGGCAGCGCGCAAGAAATATGGGTTAATCTTTCGTGAAGAAATGTGATTGAATAACCGAAAACGTGGTACAATACAACCGTTCGTAATTCATCATCTGACATCCTGAGGGTTTTTGGTTTTGTTTTCGGTCGCATTGGTTTTCTAACAGCACCACAATAGCAAAACGGCGCTTGGGGATGTCAAACAGAAAAGAAAAGGAAAAAAATGAATATCTATGTAGGCAATTTGTCGTTTGATGCGACCGAAGATGGGGTTCGCGAGTTGTTTTCTGCCTTTGGGACGGTTACTTCTGTCAACCTGATCAAGGACAAGTTTTCCGGTCAGCCACGTGGTTTTGGTTTCGTGGAGATGGCAAACGAAAACGAAGCCCAAAATGCGATTCAGAACCTGAACGGTAAAGCGTTCATGAACCGCAATTTGACCGTGAACGCTGCCCGTCCTCGTGAAGAACGTGGTCCGCGCAATTTTGACAGCGGATTCGACCGGCGGAGCAATTACGGAAGTGATCGGCGGGGCGGAAAGTCCGGTAACCGGGGTGGCGGCGGCCGCCGCGGCTGGTAATAATTTTCGGATAGAAGCTTCTAATCCATGGTGTGGTCGGTAAAGATCACACCATTCTTTTTTTAACTCAATGCTTTCTGAATAAATTCACTTTTCAATCGGGCGTATTCGGCAATACCCAGCCCCCCTTTGGATAAAAAGGATCGTTTCAGATCTTGATAGGCAGCCCGAAAGGCGGCATCCAAACGCAGACGATCGCGGAAGTTGCGAAGATCGTTGATTTTGGGTGAGCCTTCGCTCAAAATGTACACGTGGATTGGATAAGTTTTCCCTTCGAGGGTAAAGCAGGCAACTTTTATCAAGAATGTAGAGGACAAGGGATCATTCGAAAGAGTATCTTCAAAGCCAAGCCTTTCCAGGGTTTTGACAACGTTTTGGATCTGTCCAGACGAACACACCAGCATCAGGTCAATAATTCCACTGCCCGCCAGTCCCGGCACTGCAGTGCTGCCGATGTGTTCAATCCATAAAGCGGGTAATTCTTCTAGAATGATGCCGATGACAGCATCGGCTACCAGTATGGAAAATGGGTCTGCCGGTTTGAGTTGTGGAGGTAAGGGTTCATAATTGCGAAATGGTTTGTGGACATCCATAATTGAGTAAGGTCTTTCGCACTTGAAAAATGTCTTGCTCAGAACACAATCTCTTCTTTCCCGGTCAATTTTTCTTGAATGCGCTGAACAACAGTGTCTAAATGTTGACTTTGATGAACAAAGTCGAGGTCGTCGGTGCGTATCGTCAGAACGGGGCAAAGATCAAAGGTACGCATCCAATCATCGTAAAAAGACTCCAACAATTGAAGGTACTGTGGGGTGATGCTGCTTTCAATCTCTCTCCCTCGTTGGCGAATGCGCTCAATCAGCACCTCAACCGGAGCCTTTAGGTAGATTAGCAGCGAAGGAGGCGGAAGGGTTCGAATGACAAGGTCGAAAACTTTTCGATAGGTCTGGTAATCGCGTTCGTTCAGGTTGCCGAGATGATGGAGTGCACGGGCAAAGATGGCAGCATCTTCGTAAATGCTGCGATCAATAATTGCCGAACGGGGATCATTCCACATATCCAGATGTTGTTGAGCGCGGTGACCCAAAAAGTAAATTTGTAGATGAAAAGACCATGAACGCATATCGCGGTAAAAATCCGGCAGGTATGGATTATCGGATACCGATTCGTAGGCGGTGCGCCATCCCAATCTTGCTCCAATACGTTCGGTAAGTGAAGTCTTTCCCGAACCAATATTCCCTGCTACCAGAATGAGCCGCTTTACCATCCGGTGATCTCCCGTTTTGCGCTGGAATGTTAAGTTGAATTAATTATACTGGATGCCGTGCATTTGGTTCTATACAATGAAAGGTCAAGTTGAGGGAATGGAATGGGTTTGTTGACGAAACTTTTGTACCGTAAAACGGGTTTAAATCAGATGAGGCAATCTTAAAAAACCTGTGAAATACAAACCATAACTATTTCGGCTTGTGATAAACTAGGCGAGGGCATCCCGTGGGAGGTCAGACAAGGGATCGTTCTCCAATTATTGGCAGGGTAATAAATCCAATTTCGAGGTGATTCATGGCTATTGCACTGGAACAAGCGAAAACACGGGCTGCCCGAAGAAGAATACCAACTACCCGGCGTGAGCGTTGGGCATGGTATTTGTACGATTTTGGTAATTCGGCTTATGCCGCGGTGGTTTTGCTCGCCATATATTCTGCCTATTTTCAGGGTCAGGTTGTTGGCGGATCAGAAGGCACCCGCTTGTGGGGTGTATCTGTCGGAATTGCCATGCTGGTAGTGGCGGTGCTCTCACCGGTTTTGGGAACCCTGGCCGATTTTTCTGCATCGAAGAAGAAGTTTTTGTTGTTTTTTACAACCTTATCGGTGATTTTCACGGCAGCATTGTTTTTGGTCATGCCGGGTGACATTTTTACCGGCATGTTGTTTTTCATCCTTGCGGAAATTGGCTACCGGGCGGCGCAGGTCTTTTACAATGCCCTGTTACCGGAGATTGCCACACCGCAAGAGATTGGAAAGGTTTCCGGTAACGGTTGGGCTTTTGGCTCGCTGGGCGGCATTGTTTGCCTGCTGATCGTTCTGGCATTGATTATGAGCATCGGAGGAACGACGGTGGTGCGTTTTTCTTTTTTGATCACAGCGGTGTTTTACCTGGCATCGTCTGTGCCGCTGTTCTTATGGCTGCGGGAACGGGCTGAGCCTCAGCCATTGGGGAAAGGTGACAATTACATTCAGGTGGCCTCTCGGCGGTTGCGGGAAACATTTCGAGCGGTGCGTCATTACCGGGAGTTCATCAAATTTATCATCGCCTTTCTGATTTATAATGACGGAATCATGATGGCGTTAAATTTTGCGGCGATTATTGGAGCCGTGTTATTTAGCATGACTCAGCAGCAGCTCATCATTTTCATGATTATCATCCAAGTTACCAGCGTGGCAGGGGCGTATTTGTTCGGCATTCTGGCAGACCGCTGGTCGTCTAAACGTTCCTTAATTCTTTCATTAATCCTCATGATTGGTGCAATTGTGTGGATGTTATTTGTGCAAAATGTGACGATATTTTTTATCATCGGCGCACTGGCCGGTTTTGCATTGACGGGAGTCCAATCGGTGAGTCGTACACTGGTTGGACAGTTTGCGCCGATTGAAAAAAGCGCCGAATTTTACGGGTTTTTTGAAGTGGGGGGCCGCACCTCTTCTTTCATTGGTCCAACGGTGTATGGTTTCATCGCGGCTGAAGCGGCCATTCTTTTAAGCGCACGCGGTATGGACGCGGTCAGCGCCGAACAAATGGGTATTCGGGTAGCGATTGGTTCCATTGTGGCTTTTCTGGTGTTGGGATTGGTGCTTCTGCTGAAAATCCGTCAACCTCAGCCGGAAGTGACCGCTCAACCGCCGGAAGCAATTTCCTGAATGGGGTGTGGCGCATGGATGACATGTTGATTAATTATCCGCGGCGGAGAGTGATCCGCTCGGCACTGCGTCCATTAATTCGTGCAGCACTCCACGCTCTTTCTGATTTTACGATTGAAGCGAAGGAAAATCTCCCCAAAGAAGGACCATTGCTGGTCATTGGCAACCATTTCAGTTTTCTGGACCCCGTGGCAGTGATTGGGGCTGTCCCTTACCCCATTGAGTATGTGGGCGGCTTCCGCATGCCAAATGCTCCTCAGAGCGTGACATGGCTTGCCAGTTTATACGGCTTTTTACCGGTACGGCGCGGTTCGGTCTCACGGGATACCCTGTATGCTTCTCGCAAGGTTTTGCAATTGAAAGGTGTGTTGGGAATATTTCCCGAAGGCGGAAGCTGGGCAAGTTTTTTGCGTCCGGCGCGTCCCGGAGCGGCGTATCTGGCTTCGTCAACGCCTGCCAAAATCCTCCCGGTGGGGTTGGACGGCCTGACCGATCTTTTTCCGATGCTCAAACGGAGGAAAAGAGCTAAAATCACCGTCCGGTTTGGGCGGCCGTTTGGGCCATTTTTCGTTTCGGAGCGGGGTGAAAGCAATCGGAATCGATTGGAGGAAATTGGTCATGAGATGATGCGTCAGATTGCGTTACTTATCCCACCGGAGAAACGCGGAATATACTCGGAAGACGAAACCGTACGCAGTCTGGCTGCTACACAGGCCGCCTATCCCTGGGATGGTCATCCGGAGGAGTAGCTGCTTGCGTTCAGCCGGTAGCCCGCACGTCGAAACGCTTGAATTCGCCGCTCGGTTGCTGCCATTCAAATTCAACGTTGGTCACATGAGCAGCCGGCGGTCCGATCCGCAACTTACTCAAAAATTCTTCCAGAAACGGGCGGGAGCCTTCTGCTACTACTTCTACATCTCCATTCCAGCGATTGCGCACCCACCCGGTCAGTTGAAAGTTCCGCGCGGTTTCCAAAACAAACATACGGAACCCAACCCCCTGCACGCGGCCTTTGACAATGGCATGAAGTCTGACCTGCGGGTCATTTGGATGCATAGCCTGAGAACCCCTTTCTTGCCGTGGTGAAAATGGTCAAGAATATTGGCAGTGAAATCAAAATCAAAATAAGCAAATAGGGTTGAATATTGGTCCACGCCAGCGAAGCCAGGTCCATTCCAAGCGATTCTTGCCGCCAACGGGTTTCCAGTTGGGCAATAGACTGATTATATACTTTGCGAACACCTTCTTCGCAGCCCAACCCGTCTTTGTAGGCATTTATCAATTCGCGCAAAGAGGAAGCACCGTAATTTTGGTACAGGAAACGAACAAAAGATGCAGATTGTGCATAAGAGAGAATTGCCCCGGATAACTCTGCCGGAAAGGCTGAGCAGAGATTGATGATGGGGAGAAGGTTGTCGCTCTCGGCGGCTTTTTTCAGGACAAGCTGGTATTCGGGATTGGGGTAAAGTTCTGCCATGGAAGCCAGTCCCTCGGTCAACCAGACCGGGAGGTGGGTGTAGGCTTCACCGGCTAATTGGTACTGGAGGATGTGCATCAATTCATGGGGAATTTGACGTTCCATTTCAGCGCGTTGATCCGGGCCGGGAGGAATGGATACGAGAATCACGCCAAGATCGGGGCTGGCATGACCGGCGACCCAGCTGCTGGGGCTGAGATTGAGAACGGTTTGTAATTCTCTGGCTGAAGGGTAAATGTATATGGAAACCGGATCCTGGAGGGGACTAGCTAGGATGGAAAGCGTACTTTGCAGGCTTTGCACAGCAACATCCAGCGCTTGTTGTCCAAAGACAAAGTCACCTTGCTGCCAGGCGATATTGAGTTGGGGCGCGGACAACCGCTGCCATGAATTACGATTATCCTCATAGAAGAATGTGGCTTTTTCGCCGGTGATGTTCGTGCCGTTTTTTAATTCAAGGCGGTACCAGTACTCTACTG
>NZ_JBRCOK010000047.1:0-38111 GCF_053501535.1 Bellilinea sp.
AAGTACTTCATCACATCCAGTGCCACTTCGGCTTTACCGCGGTCAACAGCGTTCTTGCTCAGCATGAGGGTCTTGATCCCTACGAAGGGTTTACCCATGGAAACGATGGTGTAGTCAATGCCCGCATCTTCGATACCGGCAATTGCCCACGGGCCGGTCCACCACATGCCAACTTTGCCTTCCTGCAGAGCGGCATTGCAGATATCGTAGCTGTTTTCAGCCAGAGATACGGCTTTGAGTTTGACCAGCCATTCAGCCGCTTTCAGCGCTTCAGGAGTATCCATGTAGGCGTTGCCGTCTTCATCCACATACGCAGGTACACCAAAACCGAAATAAATCGGTGACAGGTGGTAGGCATCTTCAGCGCCAAAGCCCTGATTGCAGATTAGCGGAATGCCTTTATCTGCGTAGAATTTTTCAGCCTTTGCCAGAAGATCATCCCAGGCAAAAGGATCCTTGGGCAGGTATTCTTCGGTGACCAACGCTTTATTGGCAACCAGCGCAATACCTTCCATGGTCTCAGGCAATGCCCAAATGGTGTCCATCCAGGTCACGCCATTAATCCCCGATTCGGTGTAAACACTCTCAAGGAAGGCTTTGTCAATACCGAAATCGTTCAGCGCAACAATGTTACCCTGCAACGCCTGTTCACCAATTTTGTCATTCGCCCAACCGATGATGTCTGGGCCTTCGCCAGCCGGGATCGCCACATTTAAGGCATTGGCAACATCCTCCGGTTTGGAGAGGTCAATTTTGACATTCGGGTGGGAGGCTTCGTAATCCTTGAATGCCTGGGTGATGGCTTCGAGGTACTTTCCATCCCACTGATGCCAGATCGTGATGGTCACCTGCTCGGCAGTGGGAGGAGTGGTGGGTTGTGCCGGTGGGGTGGTAGGTTGTGCCGGCGGGGTGGTCGGCTGTTGTGGCGCAGTTGTTGGGGTAGCCGCCGGTTGGCAGGCTGCCAGAACAAACGAGGCGATCAGCAAAAGGCCGATCAAGGGCATTACTTTCTTAAACATCTCTTTCCTCCTTAAAAAATTTAGGTTTTACGAGTTCCTCCGATGGAGGGCAACCCTTGTAAAAGGGTATTCTCTTCTGGGGTAAATAAATCTTCAAATTGCGCTTGAAAATCCTGCACATCACCTCCTTTCAAATAATTAACTTGCTTCAGCCAGCTGATGTAAACTCAATGAAATTGCCTGAGCAACAGCGCCCATTGCCGAAGAGCGCTTGCCAAGCACGGCAGAAGTAATAGTTACCGCTTGTGAGGCGACTTTAAGACTGCGTTGTTTGGCAACCTTGCGCACCGGATCAAGCAGTAAATCACCTACTTGTGCAACCCCTCCGCCAATCACAATCTTGGTCGGATTAAACAGGTTGATCAAATTCGCCAAAGCGGTTCCAAGGTAATATCCTGCTTCCTGAACCAGCTTTTGGGAAAGATGATCACCTTTTCGGGCTGCGGCTATCACATCCATAGCACTAATCGCTTCTACAGACGGGAGCTCGCTCAAAGTTGTGCGCGCCCCGGCCTTGATGGCAAAAATTGCCTTCTGGGCAATTGCCCGTCCACCAGCCAATGCCTCCAAACAACCCCGGTTTCCGCAGGTGCATAACGGGCCATTCTCTTCTATTGTAACATGCCCAATTTCACCGGCACAGCCGGTTGTGCCGCGATAAATTTGACCATCAATCAGCAAACCTGCCCCGATGCCGGTTCCTACCTTGATATAGACCAGGTTGTCAACTCCACGCCCGGCCCCAAACGCCCACTCTCCTAAGGCGCCAAACTCCGCGTCATTTCCGAGCGTCACCGGGCAGCCCCAGGCTTTTTCCAACCACTCCCGAATGGGGAATAGATCCCAACCCGGCATAATCGGCGGACCGCTCACCATACCCGCATCGGTCACAATGGGGCCCGGTACACCCACCCCAATTGCTGTAATCTGAGCCAGATTTACACCCAATTCGTTCAGCCACGAGCGTAAAAACTGGTCAACAAATGGCAGACAGACCTGCGGCCCCTGGAAAATATCCAGCGAGGCTTCAACTTCGTCCATTACATGAGCGAGATAATCCGCAAGCACCAGGGTGACATGAGTTGCGCCAATATCCACCCCCACCACCAGCCCGCCTTGCGGGTTGATTTCCAGCTCAATGGCACGCCGACCCCGTGAAAATTGTCCATTGGTTTCGCGAACCAACCCGGCTTTGATCAAATCCCCAACAATAGCCGTTACCGCCGCACGGGTCAGTCCCAACTCACGCGAAAGTTCAATTCGAGAAATTCCGCTCGGACTGAAACGGATTAAATCCAGTGCGGCATGCTTGTTAAGATTTTTAACATTCGCTTTGGGAACTTGCCAGATTGTGGTATCCAAACGGCGCATTTCTCCCTGATTCTTGAAACTATTATAACCAAATCGGAAATAATGTCAAGTAACTTAACAAATACTTTGGAAATACAGAAAAAATGTATATACAAGAATATAACCCAACTCAATCCTTTCGGGTATAATTTCGTCTATGTTTCCAAAATCAGTCTGGCGATTAATCAAAACACCACCTGCGCCCGGCGCTTGGAACATGGCGCTGGATGAATCCATTCTCCAGTTTGTTGCAGCGGGTAAGTCGCTCCCTGTATTGCGTTTATACGCCTGGGAGCCGGCCTGTCTTTCTTTGGGTTACGCTCAGCCCATAAAAGATGTAGATTTTCAAAATCTTGTCGAAAATGGCTGGGAACTGGTGCGACGTCCCACCGGCGGAAGGGCAATTTTGCACACCGACGAACTCACCTACGCTGTTATTGCTCCACAGAATGAACCGCGTGTAGCCGGTTCTATTTTGGAAAGTTACCGCCGCCTTTCAACAGCACTGGTCGAGGCTTTGCACCTCCTCGATCTGCCGGCAACAGCCGATAAGGAATATCCTATCCCCGAGGGTAGCCAACCCAATGCTGCGGTCTGTTTCGAAGTGCCCTCCAACTACGAAATCACCGTCCAGGGTAAAAAACTGATTGGCAGCGCACAGGCCCGCCGCTACAAGGGGGTTCTTCAGCACGGGTCTTTGCCATTGTATGGTGACCTTACCCGCATTACTCAGGCGTTGCGCTTTGAGAATGAAACGGAACGCCGGCAGGCTGCTCAGCGTTTACTGGATCACGCCACAACCGTCGAAATGATACTCGGAAAAGTGTTGGACTGGGATACGGCTGCACACGCCTTCAAAACTGCCTTTGAGCAGGTATTAAATATTGAATTTTTGGAAACAGAGCCAGACGTAGAGGAATTAAGTTGCGCTGAAGAATTATTGATTCAAAAATACGCACACCCCTCCTGGACAGAACGCATTTAAACTCTATCCTCCCTACTTGACGAAGATCACGTCGGCGTAACCCAGACTGCGAAACAACCTGCTGAGGTAGGATTCAGCGTTCATTTGCGCCCAATCTAATATCCCATCGGCAATCGCGGCTTTTTCAATTTCCCGAACAGCAGCCTGACGTGCTAGAGTTTCTAAATTGATCTCTCCACGCCGTAAAATCCCCGTTTCGCGGTCATAGACATAGGAAAGATCATTATCCAAAGTAGCCACAAAAATCTCAGCTGCTGGCAATCGAACATATAAAACGCCGTTTTGAACCCATAAATCTTCCGGTTTTAATTTTTCCAGGTCCACCCCTGCGATCACCTTACCATGGGCTACGAAGAGCAACTTATCACCAAATAAAAAACTCAATTCGCCCTGACCTGCCTCGGCAGTAATAATTTTTTCCATGGAATACTGCGCAGTTTCCAATCGCGCGAGCGAGCGGATTTCGTAGATAATGGTCACCGGATCGGGGATGATGGTTGGAGTTGGGTTGAACAACAGGGCCGATTGGGTTGCAATGGCATCCCGCACCTGCTCCATCGGCTGTAAGGCCTCTTGAGTTGTGTTTCGCACCACGGACACTAAAACAATAATCGCCAGTGCAAAGACCAGCGCAAAAGACAGAATAATCAGCAACAGCCCTTTGAAAATCGAATGAACATTCATCTCATCACCTGAATGACTCCTCTATTCATGGACAGAACTTAACTCGGATTATAATCAATATACATTTATTCTGGAGAAATAACTCTGTGAATCAGCCGCTCAGGTTTCTTAAATACAAACCCTTATTATTGAAAATTGTAACCGTAACCATAATGTTGATCATGGCCCTGGCGGCATGTAACACTCAACCGGCCAATACACCAACCCCAACCCCTTCAACAACTCCTACGCCATCTTCAACCTCCACCCCAACCCCCGCACCACTTGGCAGCAGCCAGAATCCGCTGCGAATTGCTTTTTTGCAGGAAACCGAAAGCAATCGCCGCATTGAAATTTCTCGCAGCGAGATTCGCGACAATCTTAAAGAACTAACCGGTTACGAGTTTGAAATCGTGGTTTTTGACAACGCCGCCAATCTGGTCAATGCCTTCAAAGATCAGAAAATTCATCTCGGCTGGCTGCAACCCCTCTCTTACATCCACGCCCACAATCGAGGTTGGGTGAAAATCGGGTTACTGACCAACCATTTTGGCACGTTTTATTACGGTACTCAGTTTTTGGCCAATGTCGAAAGCGGCTATGTTTCCTATTTTGACCCGCTTGCCAACCTCAGCACAGCAGATGCACAAACCGCGCTTGCTCAATTGAATGGAAGCCGGCCCTGCTGGGTCGAACCCGGCTCAATTTCCGGTTACATTCTCCCCTTCGGGATTCTGGAACAGCTCGGCATCCAGACCCAAAACGGCGTATTTGCTCAAACCCATCCAGCCGTGGTACGCTCACTTTACATCAAAGGCATTTGTGATTTCGGAGTCACCTTTTCAATCTCTGGCGACCCGCGCACCTCCAGTCAGGTGATTAACGACTTAACCGACGCTCCACAGCGCGTGATCATCATCTGGCAATCCAATCCCGATATCCCCAACCTGAATCTGTCCTACGCTAATGCGGTGAGCGATTCGATGGTGAAGCAAATCAATGCCGCCTTTCTGGAATTGGTGAAGACCAGTGATGGAAAACGACGCCTCACTCAAGCGTTGAATGATTATGATGTACAGGACCTTCAGGTTGTGGATGATTCGGTTTATGACCCTTTACGCTCGGCTGTACGCTGGTCTGGGGTTGATTTGTCCGATTGGATTGGACGTTGATTCCCTCATTTTTCCGGGCATCACTTCTGGCATGAACCTTGTACTATCCTGAAGAGCGGTTTTCCACTGATGACATGGTAAAATCGCCGCATGGTCAAGAAAATCCTGATGTTCTTAATCCGTTTATTGCTTTTCAGCAGCATTGCCATCATTTTGGGCTTGGGTATTCCCAATATGATTGCGGAGTGGTATGCCCGTGCACGGCAATTTCAGGTTGAGCAAGCCCCTTCTGCGCCGGTAGCCATTGTGTTTGGCGCGGGTCTGACCCGCGATGGCCAACCCTCCCCCGTCCTGCGGGATCGCGTGGCTACAGCAGTTCAGTTGTATTTTGATGGGAAAGTTCAAAAAATTCTCATGAGCGGAGATAACCGATTTGTGGATTACAATGAACCCGGTGCGATGAAACGCTATGCTCTTTCGCTGGGAGTGCCAGAAGCAGACATCGTTTTGGATTATGCCGGCCGCCGTACTTATGATACCTGCTACCGCGCCCGTCATATTTTTGGTGTTCGTGAGGCAATTCTGGTCACCCAACGGTTTCACCTGCCGCGCGCCATTTTTACCTGTAATGGCCTCGGGGTTGATTCGGTTGGCGTCATTGCCGATCAACGGACTTACAGTCAATACGCTCACCGTTTTTGGCGCATCCGTGAAATACCCGCAACCGCCATGGCTTTTGTGGATGTGTTTATAACCCGCCCATTACCCGTACTGGGGGAACCCGAACCGATTTTCGGTGTGAACGACGAATCTTCTTTACAGGAGCAGGCTCACCCATGAACCGAGATGAGGCATTCCAAATCGTCAGAGAATTTGTAAAAAATCAGAATTTGGTTAATCACATGCTGGCCGTCGAGGCAGCCATGCAATTCTATGCCCTCCAATTAAACCAGGATGTAGAACTCTGGCGAGTGACCGGTCTCCTGCATGATTTTGATTGGGAAATCCACCCAACACTGGAAGAACATCCGCAAGCCGGTGTGCCAATTTTGCGGGAGCGCGGTGTTCCCGAAGAAATCATTCGCGCCATTCTCAGCCATGCTGATCACACCGGGGTTCCACGCCAGACTTTAATGGAAAAAGCCCTGTACGCCTGCGATGAAGTTACCGGTTTAATCACCGCCGTTGCACTGGTGCGTCCAAGTCGCTCTCTATATGACCTCACCTCTTCCTCAGTAAAGAAGAAATGGAAAGACCGTGCTTTTGCCGCCGGCGCAAACCGGGAGGAAATCGCCCGCGGGGCGGAAGAATTCGGCGTGGAATTATGGCAACATGTGGACAATGTTATTCTGGCTATGCGAAGTATCGCCCCTCAATTGGGGCTTGAAGGCAATCTCAAGCCTCAATAAATAATCACACCTGAATCAGGGAGGATGACATGACTGGATTAGTGGGGAAAGGTTTTTTTATCTGGAAAATTCAAGATTGTGAGGGGGGCAACCCTCTGGCAATTGCCAGCGCCGCTCAACAGGCCGGTTTCTCCCATGTTCTCGTTAAAATCGCCGATGGCGGCTGGCCGGTCAATATTGATCGCAAAAACAATACCGACCTGCTTCCGCCGGTAGTTCAGGCTATTCGCGATAAAGGCATTCAGGTTTGGGGCTGGCATTATGTTTATGGGAACGATCCGCTGGCAGAGGCCAACATTGCCATCCGGCGCATTCAACAATTTCAACTGGACGGTTACGTCATTGATGCGGAAATCGAGTACAAGCAAGCCGGTAAAGAGCGCGCCGCCCGCCGCTTTATGGGTAAGCTGCGCGAAGCTTTGCCCAACCTGCCCATGGCGCTTTCCTCTTATCGCTTTCCATCCTATCACCCCCAACTGCCCTGGAAAGTTTTTCTTGAATACGTGGACTTCAACATGCCTCAGGTATATTGGGAAAAAGCCCACAATCCTGAAGCACAACTGCGGCGCAGTGTTCGAGAGTTTCAGGGTATGACCCCATTTCGGCCGGTCATTCCTACCGGCCCAACCTATAAAACTGGCGGATGGGCACCCACCGAACAGGACATTCTCGAATTTTTACGCACCGTGCAGGCTTTAGGACTGAGTGCGGTTAACTTTTTTTCATGGGATGAATGTCGTAAACAAACTCCGGCCCTCTGGGATGTCATCGCTCATTTTTCGTTGTCACCCCAGCCACCCCCTCCCGATATTATTGAACTGTATTTCCAGGCACTCAACCTGCACGATCCTTCCTTGATCCTTCATCTCTACCATCCCGATGCCGTCCACATCACCCCAGCGCGGGTTATTCAGGGAAGTCAGGCAATTCGGGCATGGTACACCACCCTGTTTAATGATCTTTTACCGGCTGCAACTTTTACGCTAACCCACGCTTCTCAAAGCGGCAACAGCCGCCACTTCAACTGGACAGCCCAATCCGGCAACATCATGGTTAAAAACGGCAGCGATACTGTTGGAATCATGGATGGCAAAATAGCCTACCATTACACCAACTTCACTATTTCCGCATAATACTACTCTTCACTGCGCCTTCGCCCCCGCTTCTTCGGTGTTTGTTGGATCACTTCCGCCTGGGATGCAGGGGGAATTGCTGGCTTTTTCCTCGCTGTTGCCTTGGGAGTAGAATTTTTTTTCGTTGCCGGTGACGCGGTTTGGGGTTTTCTTTTCGTTTGCCCTTTGGGTTTTGAAACCTCTCCGATGCTTTCCAGAGGCAATTCCGCCTGTTTGGTTTGCACCCCTTTTCTTTCGCCCTTGACCTCTCTGGCGGGTTTTTGGGATGAGCGGGATGGCTCAGCAACCGCTTTCTCGGGAACTTGCCGGCTTCGCTTCACCGACTTTTCGGGTCTGGATGTCTCCCATTTTCCCAAATGATGAATCACCGCCTTGAGCCCTCTCACCTTCTCGCCGCCTTTCAGGTCGAAAATCGGCTTGCCATTGGTTGCGCGTTTCATCAACGGGATACTATCCATGCGGATGCTTTTCGCCGCCAGATGGTCAAAATAAACCAGGATATTTCGATCCCCCGCTCCGCTTACCGCACCTACCAACCCGCTGCCTTTGACCAAACGCGCTGCGATGATTCCCTGCCCGTATCTTCCCTGTAACACGGTTTGAGAAGCGGGAATACGCCATCCTTTTCCATCTTCAGTCATAAAAAGTAAATCTTCATCCGGGTTGAACACCATGCAACCGATTACTTCATCGCCGCTGCTCAACTTTATTCCATTGACACCGGCAGCAACCAACCCCATCGGGCGGACTTCACTTTCGGCAAATCGAATCATCATTCCGCTCTTGCTCACCAGAATGATCTCCTCGTTTCCCTCAGTGATTAATACACTCACCAGTTCATCACCGGGATTAATTTTTACCAGTGTAAAGGTCTGCGCCGAAGGGCCGGGCAATTCCCGTAGCTCGGTTTTTTTCACCATACCATTACGGCTGATAGTTACAATAAAAAAATCTTTCTCCTGGGGAATCTTCAAAGGAGCCGAGAATAAAACCACCGGCAGGCTTTCACTGCTGAGTGGACAGGCTTTGGAAATGAGTATTCCCTCGCTGAAATTTTCCACATCCGGCAGGGATTGGATCGCAATCGCCGCACACCTCCCATCCCGAGCAGCCAGATAGAGGGTATGGTTTGAACTGCAAAGAAGGATTGTTTCGGGAGCGTCTTTTCCGGTTAAGCGGGGTTGCTTTTCAGCGGAGATTCTGCCAATCAATCCCTCTCGGGTAACCCCCACCCAGACCTTTTCCTCGGGCATTAATTCACTGGTTGTCAGTACATCTTTTGCCGCTTCACCCTGTTTGAGTGAGACAATCTGGGTCCGCCGTCGGTCTGCATATTTTTGCTTAACGCTGATTAGTTCTTCGGCTACAGCTTCGCGCAACTTTTTTGCTGAACGTAGTAATTCCGTCAGGGTTTTGATAATCTTGAGCGTTTCCTGATATTCCAGCTCGATCTTTTTTCGCTCTAATGCAGCCAAACGCCTCAATTGCATTTCGAGAATCGCATTAGCCTGAATTTCGCTGAGTTTATACCGTTTCATTAACTTAATCCGGGCATCCTCCACGTCTTGCGCCTTGCGGATCAGGTTGATCATTTCATCCAGATTAGCCAGTGCAATCCGCAGTCCTTCAAGGATGTGAGCCCGCTGGCGAGCCTTTTCAAGATCATGTTCGCTGCGCCGCCGAACCACCGTAATCCGGTGATCCAGATACACCCGCAAAGCCTGTTTCAAGGAAAGCAGACGCGGTTCACCGTCCACGAGTGCCAACAACGAAATACGAAAAGTGGATTGTAGAGGAGTGCGCCGATAAAGTTCACGCAGAACGTTTTGTTCTTCGGCTACTTTATTCAATTCGATCACAATTCGCATCCCCTGCCGATCCGATTCGTCCCGCAGGTCGCTGATTCCCTCCAGCTCGTTTTCACGGGCAAGTTCGGCAATCCGTTCAATCAGCGATGATTTATTAATCTGATAGGGTAATTCGGTGATGATAATGCGGCTCTTACCTCTGCCCATTTCCTCCAGCTGTACTTTTCCGCGCAGCGTAACCTTACCTCTACCGGTCGCATACGCTGTGAGCAAATCTTCTCCGCCGTCCTCCTGAAGAATGATGCCGCCAGTAGGAAAATCAGGCCCACGCACAAATTTTATGAGGTCATCAACACCAATATCCTCCAACCGTTCCCATCGTTCCAACATATAGATGAGCGCATCAATCACCTCACCCAAATTGTGGGGAGGTATACTGGTAGCCATGCCCACAGCAATGCCGGAAGCACCGTTGATCAGCAAATTTGGCAAAGCAGCTGGCAGCACAAGTGGTTCATTCAAAGAATCATCAAAATTCCGTTCAAAATCAACCGTATCGCGGTCCAACTGGAGCAGTAAATCCAAAGCAATCGGCGTCAGGCGCGCTTCAGTGTAGCGCATGGCAGCCGGTGGATCGCCGTCAATCGAGCCAAAATTACCTTGTCCATCCACCAGCGGGTAACGCATCGTAAAATCCTGGGCCATGCGCGCCATAGCTTCGTATACTGCCTGATCCCCATGAGGGTGATACTTCCCCAAAACCTCACCAACTATTCTGGCAGATTTTTTATAGGCGGAATCGGCTCTCAGCCCCATATCGTACATGCCATACAGGATTCGCCGCTGCACCGGTTTCAAACCATCCCGCGCATCCGGCAAAGCGCGGGCAACAATCACGCTCATGGCATAATCCAGATAGGATTGCTGCATTTCATGGTCAATATCCACTTTACGAACGAGTCCAATCTCCATCAAAACCACTCCTCGCTGGATCGCAATATATATAAAATAATTTTCATTTCAGTTTATCACGGAAAGGCAGGTTTCAGACTTAAAAACAGCGAGGGCATGTTTGCCCTCGCTGTCGTCCAAACTGTTTGAGAAATTAATCTGAACTGGTAATGTTCGCCACGGAAATGCGGTGAACTTCCTTATCGTTGTTTTGGTTTTCCTGTAGGGCTTTAAAACGCCCGTACTCGAAGCCTGTTCCAGCCGGAATCAGTTTACCGATGATCACATTTTCCTTCAAACCATACAACGGATCCTCAGCTCCGGCAATGGCTGCCCCTGCCAGGACTTTGATGGTGTGCTGGAAGGAAGAGGCAGAGAGGAAAGAATCGGTACTCAACGAGGCTTTGGTCACACCCAGCAAAATCTCCGCAAAGCGCGCCGGCTGTTTGCCTTCACGAATCATCTGTTCATTTACGCGGCGCAGTTCAAGCCGATCCACGATATCCATCGGCAGGTAATGCGTATCGCCCGGCCGAATCACCTGTACCCGTCCCATCATCTTGCGGATGATCACCTCAAAGTGCTTGTCGTTGATGTTTTGACCCTGCGCGCGATAAACCTTCTGAATTTCGCTCAACAGGTACAACTGACAGGCTTCGCGACCCTTGATCTTCAAAATGGTGTGCGGATTCAGGGAGCCCTCGGTCAAAGGCTGACCCGCTTCAACGTGTTCACCATCTTTGATCAAAATGCGCGAGGTTGAAGGAATTTCATATTCCTCTGATTCACGCTGTTCGTAAGTCACGATGACTTTGCGCCCTTCAATGCGCACCCGGCCGGTGTGTTGTGCGGTGATGGAAGCCTCGCCTTGCACTGCAATTGGATCACTTAACGAGACCGTTCCCTCATCCTTGACGACAATGTCCCAGCCCTCTGGAATTTCATACTCATCACTGACCAGTTCACTGTGCTCAACTCGCACCATTCGCTGATCGCTGTATCGGTCAGATTGGATGATTTTGGCCACGCCGGAAATGCGGGTGATAACGGCTTCACCTTTGGGCATCCGTCTGGCTTCGAACAACTCCTCCACGCGCGGCAGACCGGTAGTAATATCACCACCGGCAGCCACACCACCGGTGTGGAAAGTACGCAGGGTTAACTGTGTGCCGGGCTCGCCAATGGATTGGGCGGCAACGATACCCACCGCTGCTCCTAACTCAACCATCTTCCCGCGACCAAGATCCATACCATAACACTTGGCACATACACCGTGAATCAATTCACAAGTCAGCGGCGAGCGCACCTTGACCTCATCAATGCCAGCCTGCAGCAACCGTCGGATTCGGTCATGGTCCAACAAGTCATCCCGTTCGGCCAGCACTTCACCCGTCATGGGGTCAATCACGCGTTGGGCAACGGTACGGCCGTACAGGCGTGCGCTCAAGGGTTGTCCGGCCACGTCATCCGACTTGCGCATCCAGATGCCTTCCTGGGTGCCGCAGTCCACCTCATTGACGATCATGTCCTGGGCCACATCGACAAGGCGACGGGTCAGGTAACCGGCATCTGCTGTACGCAAAGCCGTATCCGCCAGACCTTTGCGCGCGCCGTGGGTGGAAATGAAGTATTCCAGCGCGGTCAGTCCCTCACGGAAGTTGGATTGAATCGGCAGGCGGATGATGCGGCCAGCCGGATCTGCCATCAAGCCGCGCATTCCTGCCAGCTGTGAAATCGGCCCAAAACCGCCCTTCGTCGCACCCGAGTTGGCCATCGTTGCCAGATTGCCGGTCGGATTCATTGCGCGCCGCACAGCATCGGCAACTTCTTTGGTGGTCTGCTGCCAGATCTCAATTTCCCGTTCGTTGCGCTCCTGTTCGGTCAGTAAACCACGCCGGTAAGAACGCTGAACATTTTCGATTTTCTGTTGGGCGCGTTCCAAAATTTCTTTTTTATCTTCTGGCATGGTGATGTCATCAACCGAGATTGTCGCCCCTGACCGCATGGCGTATTCAAACCCAATATCCTTAATGCGGTCAGCAACATCTGTGGTTACTTCCTCGCCACAAAACTCATAAACATCGGCAATCAGGTCTTTAACACCACCCTTATCGAGTGTTTCGTTGACAAATTGAACTTTTTCAGGCAGGATGCGATTGAACAGGGCACGTCCAACGGTTGTTTCGACCATCGTCCGGCGCGGTTCTGAGAGGCGATTATTGTGGTCATCATACCAGGTATCTACCACCACCTTAATGCGGGTATGCACATGCACCTGCTCCAGCTGGTAAGCCAGTTCAACCTCATCCAGATCGGTAAAGTATCTCCCGTTACCGGGGTGTTCTTTTTCATCGGTCATGGTCAGATAATACACACCCAGCACCATATCTTTGGACGGGCTGATGATCGGTTCACCATCTGCCGGTTTAAGCAGGTTGCGCGAAGAGAGCATCAGCTCGCGGGCTTCACGCACGGCTTTTTCTGAAAGCGGTACATGCACTGCCATTTGATCGCCGTCAAAGTCCGCATTGAAAGCAGTGGTAACCAGTGGATGTAATTGAATGGCACTCCCTTCAATCAAAATCGGTTCAAAAGCCTGAATACCCAGACGGTGAAGGGTCGGAGCACGGTTCAACAAAACCGGACGGTCTTTGATGACCTCTTCGAGGACTTCCCACACCTCAGGCCGATTACGTTCAATGAAACGCCGGGCGCCTTTCACATTGGCGGCATATCCATGCGCCACCAGCCGGGCAATCACAAATGGACGGAACAATTCCAAAGCCATGGTCTTGGGCAGGCCGCATTGATACAGTTTGAGCGTGGGACCAACCACAATCACCGAGCGGCCGGAGTAGTCCACCCGTTTACCAAGTAAGTTACGGCGAAAACGACCTTTCTTACCCTTGAGCATATCACTCAGAGATTTCAGTTCGCGCCGGCCTCTCCGCGAAAGCGCTTTACCGCGTTGCGAGTTATCAATCAGCGAGTCGACCGCTTCCTGAAGCATCCGTTTCTCGTTGCGCACAATCACGTCCGGTGCGCCCAGCTCAAGCAGCCGTTTCAAACGGTTGTTGCGATTGATCACACGCCGGTAAAGATCGTTCAAGTCTGAGGTAGCAAACCGTCCGCCATCCAGCTGCACCATCGGACGCAGGTCAGGAGGAATCACCGGTAAAACCGTGAGAATCATCCATTCCGGACGATTTTGAGAACGGCGGAACGCTTCCACCACTTTCAGCCGGGTAGTTGCCTTCTTGCGTTTTTGCTTACTCTTGGAAGTGCGTACTTCGTGCCACAATTCTTCGGAGAGTTTATCCAAATCGAGGCGTCGAAGTACGTCGTAGAAGGCTTCTGCACCCATATCCGCCCGGAAAACCTGGCCCCAGCGTGATTTGAGTTCTCGGTAGCGGTTTTCCGTCAGGAACGTAAAGGGACGCAATTCCTGTAATTCATCGCGCAAACGGGAATTGGCATTTTGAGAGACGTTGGATTGATCTTCCAGCTGATTGCGCAGCGCCTCCATTTCCATTTCGGCTTGCGCGCGTACTTCTTCAATTTGCATTTTGATCTGTTCCAGGTCGCGCTGGAACTGATCGCGGAATTCATTTTCCAGCTCGTCCAGCCGTTCTTTGACAACACGCTGCACCCGTCCAATATGTTGAGCAGAAATCGTCTCGCCGGCTGCTACGATTTCGGTATTAGTTGCCGAAAAAACAATCGCCGTACGGGTAACATTACCAATCTTATCTTGCAACTGACGTTCAAGCGACTGTCCCTCTTGAATGACCGGTTCCAAACGCTGGGCAATCAATTCATCACGGCGAGCTTCCATGTCCTGCCGACGCTGATTCAATTCGACAATTTTTCGGTCACGCGCCTGCTTGACTTCCAGAATCCGCGCATTGATTTCGGCCGCCTGCTCCCGCTCGGAAACGCTGATTTCATCTTCCAGACGTTTGAGAGCCTTGTTACGGGCATCCTCATCCACATAAGTTACAATGTATTGAGCAAAATACAGAACACGGTCCAGGTTACGGCGCGAAATATCCAGCAACAACCCGAGGTAAGAAGGTACACGGCGGGTGTACCAGATATGGGCTACCGGGGTGGCCAGCTCAATATGTCCCATCCGCTCGCGCCGAACAGAGGCACGCGTTACTTCCACACCACATTTATCACAAACAATGCCCTTGTAGCGTGGATTTTTATACTTTCCACAATAACATTGATAATCGCGGGTGGGACCAAAAATGGCTTCGCAGAAAAGTCCATCCTTTTCAGGCCGCAAACGGCGGTAGTTGATGGTTTCAGGTTTTAATACTTCCCCATAAGACCAGCTGCGAATAGTATCGGGGGATGCAAGGCTAATGCGCAATGCAACTAAGCTTTTCGTTTCCACGAACGTGCCTCCTCTGTTACTTCAAACCAGACAATTTAAACAAATAGAAACGCACGAGAGTCCTTCCCTTGCGTTGAACTTATGAAATTAACCAATCGTATACATGCATGCAAACAATAATTATAGCACAATCTGTCAATATTCAAGTGGTAAAAGCATATTAATTTTCATTTTTTAAGATTTGCAACGCCCCCTTCCCGAATATCTTCCTCCGGCATCACCTGCGGTTGATCCGTCGGTAATTCCATGTAAAAAGTGCTTCCTTTGCCCAGCTGGCTGTCCACCCAGACCCGTCCATGGTGCCGCTCAGCAATGGATTTGACAATTGCCAGCCCCAATCCCGACCCCCGCTTTTCATAGGCTTCGCGCCGCCCGCTTCGGTAGAACTTCTCAAACAAGCGAGGTAAATCCAGCGGAGCAATTCCGATGCCGTTGTCATGAACCTCAAATGTCAATCTTTCATTCCCTGCACGCACACGCACAACTACCTGCCCATCTTTGCGTGTGTATTTTATAGCATTATCTACCAGATTAATCAAGGCCTGCTGCAATAATGCCAGATCCGCCTTAATCAACAGTCGTTTTCCATCCGCAGGTCCTTCAAAGGTGAGCTGGATATTTTTCTGTGAGGCATGCGCCTGATACTGACGGATAATTTTCTCCACCACGATCATCGGATCCAATTCTTCTAACTTAAGCGGTATGCCCGACTCAATCCGGCTCAGATCCAGTAAATTATTAACCAGATGAGTCATGTCTTCCACTGTTGAAACAATCTTATTCACATAGACTTGCTGCTGTTCGTTCAACTCACCAATCATGGAAAGCATGCTACTATACCCGCGCAGTAAGGTCAAAGGTGTGCGCAAATCATGGCTGACCGTTGCAACGATTTCGGATTTAAGTGTATCCAGTTCCTTGTAATGAGTGATATCCCGCAGCACGCACACCTTGCCTACCTGATAATCTTCACCCATTACCGGCGCAACACTGGCATAAAACACTTTCCCATTGGACAACTGAATCTCACGTGAGGCAATCCGATCCTCCAGAGAACCACTGATTAATTTGATCAGATTTTCGGAGGTAACCACCTCTTGTAAAGGACGCCCCGGCAAGGCGGCCGAAATCAAACCCGGAATGTGCATGGCAGCCGGATTGAGCAATAATAAACGATCTTTTTCATCAAACACCAGGACCGGCTCCGGCACGGAGGCAAGCACAGCTTCTAATCGGCGTCTGCCTATTTCCGCAGAGGCGTACAGGCGGGAGTTTGCGGCTGCCAGGGCAGCCTCGCTGGCAAGCGTATTGAGGAAACGCACTTCGTCTTCGGTAAAATTCCTGGGTTTGTCATACGCCAGCCAAAACGCTCCATAATAGGTTGTTTCAAAAAACAAACCAAAGGCAATCAAAGCGGCCGGATGCGGCTTGCCATTTACAGCACTGATGCGGCGAACCCGGCTGGTATTCGGAATGGATAGCAAATGGTGAGATCGCATCTGCTCGAATATCTGACCGTCCAGATGCTGATAAAGATCCGGTTGTTTTCCTGCTCCCCAGCCCACCAGTTGATCCCCCTCCATTCCAATTTGCACTTCTTGAATAAGAACAACCCGCGCAGAAACACATTCATCGTCCAATGCTGCTTTGAGGATCGGCTGAATCGCTTCGGAAATTTCCAGATTTGCTGCCACCCCCTGACTTACCACCAATAATTGGTTAAGCTCTTCCAGCCTCTTTTTGAGGCTTAATCGCATGGTTTCAAACGCTTTAGCCAGCCGACCAATTTCGTCGCTACCTTTGCTCTCAATTGTGTGATCCAGTTCCCCGTGAGAAATCCGCACGGCCTGATCAGTCAATTTGAGCAAGTTGTGGGTTACCAGCCGTACAATGCCAAACACCAACACCGACCCGGCACCAAACAAGATCAGTAAAACCACCAAGGTGGGCACAGCAATGTTTAAAGCGATTTGTTGGGCAACACTGGCGGGCACCCGTGCCACAATCTGCCATGGCCGGCCAGTGACCTGCTGCACCAGCACCAATAAACGAGTGCCGGTCGGCGAAGTGTCTTCGTATAACCCTCTTCCAGCCTCTAACCGGCCAACAAACTGCTCGGGTGCTGTGAGAGGTGTGGCAATAGATGTTTGGTAAAGGATGTATCCCTGTTCATCGAGAATAAAACCTTCACCGCCATTCTCCAATACACCTTCCAAAGCACTGAGGGCGGGTTGGGTGAATGGGTTGGACTCAAAATCCGTCCTGCCGAGAACTGCACCCAAAACATCTCCTGCTTCATCCTTTATTGCTGCAATAAAGGATACCTGCGCCGATTTTTCGCCGGGTGAGGGTGAGAGTGGATAAACCTGCACCACGACCCCCTTTAAAGCCAGCCCAATCCCCACCTCTTCGTCTGGCGAAAAATTGAAGTCCTCGCTGCTGATGGGCGGGTAGCTGGTCAGGGGTTGACGCTGCGCATTAACCACCACCAACTGTCGAAAATAAGGCACCGCCCTTATACTCTCCATCAAAAGAAGTTGACTTTCTGAGGGTGGGTTTTGGACTAATTCGGGCTGTGCCATGTCAATGATTAAACTCTGACCGGCTTCTAAAAAATATGGCAAAGTCTCGGAAGCAACCCGCGTCAAACCTTCCAGACGCGATTCCATCATCTGCCTTGCGGCTCGGCCAGCCACCCACCAATCCGCCAAAATCAAGATGACAAACAGCAGCACTGCCAGAGGGAGGGTAAACAACAAAAAGCGGGCTTGCAGGCTCACCTCACTGGGCGAGGCAATCAGTTGCACAGGTTTACGCCAGACGGCTGGAAGAAACAGGTAAAAGACCTCAAAAAATAATCCTGCCAGCCCTAATTCAATCCCACGAATGAGATAATGCTGCCAGTTTTGCACCAGCGTAAAATCTAATCGTTCGGCAAGTGAACCGGGAATGGAAAAAAATGAAATTAATAAAAATAAAGGCAGGAAAGCGATCCAGACAGTAATTGCTCCACCTAAAGGATGACGTACCACCTTATAAAAAGGCGTGCGGTAATTTTGCGAAAGCGCAACGCCGATAAATAAACCTAAAAAGCCCCACTCGATGATTGAAAACAGGTCATGGGTGACGAACAGACCAAGGAACAGGCCTGTAAATAATCCAGTAAACAATGCGGGGAGCGCCCCCGCCAATCCTGCCGCCATGAAAATGGGGAATGCTAAAAAAACCAACACTCCCGTTCGATTCACTTCAAGCGGGAGATTAGGTATGGCGGCAGACTGCAAGAGTGTCGGTCTAAATTCAATCAGTAAAATCGCCAGTGGAACCAGTGCCAGGGACGCCAGGAAAATTTTCCATCGTAAAGGTCGCCGAAAATTGGAAGAGCCCCAGATACCCCTGGCGCTAAGAAGCAAGGACAACCCCAAAACCAACCACCCTCCCCACCCGGAAGAGTGAAAAGGCAGGTAAAAGAAAGGATTTTGGAGTAGTTCGAAATTGAATAAATTCATTTCAACCAATCGTTAAGATTATAGCATTGCTCCGCAGATGGTGTTTTTATTTTGACCGCCTCGGTGAAACCCACCCCGCTTCGTGATTGAATTGCTTCCATGCCAGCCCATATAATAAATCCACCTTTCGTTCCGGCACTTTCAAAACTGCATTCAACCATTTCTCTTCGGCTTTCTGAGATTTTTGAAAACATGCCTCTGTAAATGCCCTTCGTTCAGCAGTGCTTCGAGACCGTATTTCTCTTTCTTCAGTTAGAAATTCATCCTCCAACTTATTTCGCTCAACCTGAAATACACGGCTTCTTTCAGGGTAATTTTTTAAAACCTCACGATGCAGAAGTTCATGCTTCCAAAACAAAGTAACCTCATTAAAGGTACCTTGTGGATGACCAATTATCTCATCCGGTATCCCACTATCTATCCAAACCGGTTTGAATATGCTCAAACAGGGTGCTGAACTGCCTGTTACCCAATGGGTTGATCCATTAGGGGCAATTCGGCTAACCAGCGATCCAACCGATTGGCTGCCCCTCACCGGCCCAAAACCGGCATGCATGCAAACTTCCGATCCAGTTAGCCCGCGATCAATCCGGCGCTCATCTTCACCGATTCCAGCATGAGCGCGCAGCACATTGAACATCGTTTTTTCAGAAATCTTTCCACGCTGGATGGTAAGCAAATCGGTGCTGCACTTTTGGCGGCGTCTGGCATCGCTGAAACGCGTATACACCAGATCGGAATAACAACGGGCGAAGTGGAAGTCGCTCTTAGATTGACACCACCCCTGCTTAATCGCATATTCGACCAATCCCTGCGAAGCCAGATCCCATGTTTCGCCGATGGTTAAGGCGTTTGATATGGAACGAATATCTTTGACCTTTTCGGCAGCCCAAAACTTGCCTGCCGTTTCCAATACCCATGCTTCTCGCGCATCCGCCAGAATAAAACTGTTGTGATAATACATCTCATGGCGAAAGCCGCAATTACCGCCCTGCCCGTATTCTTCCAGTAAATCAACGATACAGCGCAATGCTTCTTCCGCATTTTGGCTTCGCTCCAATGACAGACGGATAAAATCCATTCCAATCAATCCAGGCTCTTTTTGATGCGGAATTCGAGTAAAAACGGCTTCATTTCCAACTACAACCCCGTGTTCATTAGCCCCCATTTCGGCTCCCCAAATCCAAAATGGTTTGGCTAACATCACGGCATACGTGTGACGCACCTGTGGAATTTCAATGTAGGTACATTTGACTACTGAACCCTGTGGATGTTCTGCTGCCGGAAAGATGATTACCTCATGAGCTTCATTCGGTTCACGGTCAGAATTTTTTGCAAACAACACGGAACCATCCGCTGTGACATTCCCTAAAGCCACCATCGTATCACACATCGTTCAATTTCCTCTCTTTCTTTATCCCAACCTCAAAAAAACCTCGACTTTTGTCCATGAACCCGGTTCGCTTTGAATACTCACCATTCCCTGATAGATATCCAGTATCCTGCCGACAATTTCCAGCCCTAAACCACTTCGCTGAGAAGGGTAAACTTTTCTTTCTTTATTGACATACCCTCCCAGCCCTGCAACCTGTTCAGGAGTCATCCCCTTTCCCTCATCCATAACCTCAATTTTATACAATCCTTTTTCCCGTAAAGGCTCACCGTGGACGAAAACAGGCGTACCGGCAGGGGAAAATCTTAATGCATTTTCAACCAGTTCTTCGATGAGTCTGTAGAGGGAATTTTCCGAAATACAAATCAAAGCAGGGGAAACCTCAACGTGAATATCCTCCTGACGTTCAATGCTTTCGGGAATTGTCGCAACAGCCGCACGGACTTCTTGCTGCTTGATTTGAAAGCGAGAGTGCCTTGCTTTGGTAATTTTATCGGCATCCGAGAGGATCACTTCCAATTCTGCAAAGAACAAATATTTTTGCAAAGAATGCAGCAGTCGTTTCGCCGCATTATGGATGTCACTGACAATTTCCAAAACCTGCAAGTCGGCAGAATCGGCAGGCAGGTGGCCAATCAAATATTCAGAAAACCCAAGAATGACACTCAAAGGGGTCAGCAGTTCGTGGGGAAGTGAGAGGCTAATGTTGCTGCGCAGCTCGATTAATTTTTGCTGAGCCTGAAGGCGTAGTTGCTCATGCTTCATAAGGCGAGTTTCAATAGCCTGTAGCAATTCCAGCCGTGAAAATGGCTTGGTAATATAATCGTCTGCCCCCAGCGCCATGCCTTTTCTTAAATCTTCCCGCTGGGTTTTTGCCGTTAGAAAGATGAACGGAATGGTTGAGGTGATTGGACTTTTACTGACAACGGTCAACACCCCGTATCCATCCACTTTTGGCATCAAAATATCACACAAAACCAGATCGGGGAATTCCTGCCAGATCTTATGGATACCTTCTTCTCCATCCTGTGCCCCTACTGCCAGATACCCTTCTTCGCTTAACAAGTCAATAATGTTTTCACGAATATCCGGTTCATCCTCAATCACAAGTATTTTTTTCATGGCATGTCAGCTCTCCCCTGATTATTTTCTCACCGGAATGCGGACACTAAAAATAGATCCTCCCTCCGCGTTCTCTTCGTAATAAATTTCTCCACCCATTGCCTCGACCGAACGCTTGACAATCGTCAGGCCGAGCCCCGTGCCGGGAATGGAATTGACATTCTCTCCCCGATAAAAAGGCTCAAAAAGGTTATCACGGTCTTTTTCGGGTACGCCAATTCCCCGGTCACGTACTTTAACCCAAAAGTCATCCGGGGTGGTAGATAATTCAAGAATCACTTCATTTCCGGCAAAAGAGTACTTGACCGCATTTGAAAGTAAGTTTGAAACAATATTCCGTAAAGACCGCGCATCCGCCTTTACCCGGTTCATTTCACCGGTATGAATAAAAACAATTGGATGTTGATTCTGGTCGGCTTGTTGGATCTCGGTAATTACTTCGTGGCATAACTGGATCAGGTCTATTCCGTCACTCAATTCCAATCCGGCGCCCCCTTCCACCCGATTGACCTCCAGCACCTCACTCAGCATTTGATTCAAGCGTTGAGCTGCTGTCTTGATACGATTGATGTGTTCATTTCTTTTTTCAGCATTCCAGCGCTCACCATAAGTCTCCAAAAGTTCTACCGATGAGAGAATTGTGCTGATGGGGGTCTTAAACTCGTGGGTGGTCATCGTCAGGAATCGATAACGCAATGAATTCAAATCCTGCTCCGCTTTTAGCGCCCGTTGAAGTTCTTCTTCAGTTTCTCTCTGGCGGGTAATGTCGCGGGAAACCGCCATGACAAAATCAACCTCATTTTGGGTTGAAAAAATTGGCACCAACCACGTGCCAAGCCAGATTTTTTTCCTGGCAATGAACGCCGAATTTTCGGTATAAACCGCTTGTTGGGTTTGAAAGACTTGCTGAATTGAATTTTCCGGGATGAGTTTCAAAATATGGGCATAGGATGGCAGCCTGGTTTGAAATTCTCCCCATCCCAAAGCCTGGCGGGCAAAGCTGTTGATATATTCGATGGTTTTTTCGTTTGATATCAGGATAATTAAATCACGAGAAGCTTCGGCCAGGCTTCTATAAAGATTTTCGCTCTGGCGGATTGCTTCTTCGTAATTTCTTTGTCGGGTGATATCTACAAAATATCCGATACCTTCTACGGGTTGTCCTTGAGCATCACGTAATATTTTAATTTCTTCATGAAGATAATGATATTGTTCATCTGCACATAAAAATCGGTATTCCATTTCCAGAAATTCAAGCAATTGCATTTTATCCAACTGCTCCATTACCATTGGACGATCTTCAGGATGAACCTTTGATTTCCAGAAATAGGAATCCTCGATGAATTG
Organism: Bellilinea sp.; assembly: GCF_053501535.1. Taxonomy (NCBI): domain Bacteria; kingdom Bacillati; phylum Chloroflexota; class Anaerolineae; order Anaerolineales; family Anaerolineaceae; genus Bellilinea; species Bellilinea sp. The sequence goes on from NZ_JBRCOK010000047.1 coordinate 22,204, forward strand.
ATCCGGGGAGTAACCAGTTACAATTGTTACGTTTTCACTGATATAGCGAACCTGATAGGGTGGTCGCGGCATGGTTGAATAAATTACAGCAGGACTGACCGCCAGAAGGCGATTCAGAATGTGGCGCGTATCACGCAACTCGCGCTCTACTTGATCGTTTTCACTCATTTCCCACAACCCCGCACAATTCAAGAGCCTTTTTCAAAACCTCTTCAATGCTCAAACCATCCGTGTTGAGAATCACCGCATCTTTGGCGGGTTTCAAAGGAGCAATTTCACGGGATGAATCAATCTGATCGCGTTTTTTCAAGCCGACAAGCACTTCTTTCAATGTAACACTTTCACCTCGTTGCACCAATTCCTGATACCGCCGTCGGGCACGTTCTTCCAGAGAAGCATCCAGATAAATCTTAAGATCCGCATCCGGCATCACCACAGTGCCAATATCCCGCCCAACCATGACCACCCTGCCTCGTTTTCCAATCCGCCGTTGCAGTTGTGTCATTGCTCTTCGAACGCCGGCATACGCCGAAATTTTTGAAACCCATTTTTCAACTTCGGGGTCGCGGATAGCCCAGGTGACATCCTCACCATCCAGGAGAACATCTTCCTTCCTTCCATCCGCAATACTTGGGCTGCGTACGTCAATATGAACAATCTGAGCAAGTCGAGTTACCTCGTCTTCATCATTGACGTCAATTCCTTTACGAATGACTGCCAGGGTCACAGCCCGATACATGATACCTGTATCAAAGAACAAATACCCCAGGCGTTCGGCAAGCCTTATTCCAATGGTTGATTTACCGGAGGATGCCGGCCCATCTATGGCAATGCTTTTGGGAATGGTCAAGGTTGCACCTCAGAAGAAATTTCGCTGCCGGGAAAAAGACTTTCCCTTGCCCACAAAACAATGACTCTATCTCCCAGTGGAGCCTTTTTAAAAATTGCCCATTGCAGCCATTCCTGAGAAGTCATCAAATCCCAAATGGGTTGAACCTCCCACTGAAAATCCTGGCCACGATAGTTGTCATTGAAAAAAACTTCTTGGGTTGCGCTGGTCAGGACAATCGAATTTTGCAACTGGGGCTGAAAGGTATTTTCAAACACAAAATTGGGATACTCTCTCGCCAACCAGCGCATCGCCGGTTGATCCAGGCCAATCCCCACCACATCAATGCCGGTTCTTGAGCGAACATTCAATTCCGATAAGTCACCAATGGTATCTTTTAACAAATCGGCTTCGGGAATAAAGTTGCCGCGCCAAAATGGGTTCGTTTCCGGGTCTTCACCCAATCCTGCGGCGTGAAAACCGCCTGAAAGCCAGAAAATGGTCAAAATTCCCAGCAGTCCCCATACCGCCCCGTAACCGGCAACCCGCATAGACCATCCCCATCCAATCAGGATAATTGAAGCAATGACAAAAAATGCAGCAGCAAGAATGGCAATAACTTGAGGCTGGGTATTTACCGCAACCCGCATTGGGCTGAATAGAGCCAGAAGGTTTTGTAGGATAAAAGCCAAGAAGGTAAACACCACAAACGCATAAACCAGCGCACCCACCCGCTGATCAAAATCAATCCGGAGAAAGGATGCCAACAAGCGGGCTGCAAGCCCAAAAAGCGGAATGGAGAGCCAAACCACATCCAGCACTTCCCGCCCAGGGTAAATCAACGTGTGAAACAGGGAAAGAATCAACCAGAGGGTCAAAAATCGTTCCAATCCTACCGGTTGTTTGATTTGCCGTATCGCTGCAACCACGCCCAATAACAACCCCGGCAACTGATACACTGCCATGGCAGCAAAAAGTAATCCAATCGGTGTGTTTGCGGGGGTACTCCAGCCGCGCAAATAAGCGATTAATCCACCCCCCATTGCGCTCAATCCAATTGGCAGGATTAAAAACACGCTGCCCACTACCAGCGCAGTCCCCCCTGCCCAAATCATCATTTCTGTCAGGTGAGATTTAATCAAATCCCAGCCTTCTAACTTCCGAACAAGCCATCTTTGATAAAGCCAGAACGCGATTAAAAAAGGCAGCAATCCCTTCCAAATTTCCACACCACCCAGCAATGCAAGCGCGCCGAACACGCCTGCTGCCTTCCAGCGACGAGCATTGATTGCTCCAATGGTCAACAAAAAGAACAAAATCGCCCACGTGTAACTTCCAGCGGCTCGTCCTGCCGCCAGCCATCCGCCATCCAACGCCAGACCAATTGCCAGAATCAACGCCGTCTTTTTTCCCAGATTTTTTCGAAAAGCGTAAGGAAGCAGGCAGATCAAAGCCCCCGAAAAGGCCGGTAACAACCGCGCCACAAAATCACTTGCCGACAAGAGGTAAAACAAGGCGGTGGTTACCAACAGATACCCACCATCGGGGTTGGAATATAAAGCGTTTTCCCCGCGAGCCAGGGAAAGAGCCTGCAAGGCCAGCCGGGCTTCTCCATCGTTTAGGGATATTTTCCCTAACTGCACAAACCGTAAAGTGAGCGCGGAGAGAAAAATCAAAGCATATAAGACTTGTTCACGATTCAGCGAAAACACATTCTTTTTCATGATTACAGCCACTCAGCGTGTTTTTGCCACCAGCGAATGGGGCACTTCATAAATCTGCACAGTGGAATTCGCAAAAAGCAAACCCAAATTGGATGAAAATTTATTTTCGGAAACACGGTATGTACTTCTTTCCACCGGTCCAATATAAATATAGCGAATGCCGTATTGCTGGATAATTTCCCGCGCTCTTGTCCAATCACCGGTCTGATAAAGCGTTTCAATGTCCACTCGCCGGGAACCCATCTCTCTGGCACTGCCCCGCCATTGAATTTCGTGCCCTTCCCATCCCAACAACGCTGGTTGACCGGAATGAGTCGCAACCCGGGCATACTGAGGATTGTATTGCGGGCCTACAGCCTCAACAACAGGGCCTAAAGGCATACCCCATAAAAATTGAAAAGCCTGCCATTCATCGGGTTCATTGCGCTGCAAATAGGCTTTACCATCCAGTGTCAACTCAACAGGTTGCCCTTTGTGCAAACCCGTTTTGGCAGGTAACATCACAGAGGGATAGATTAATGAGCAAACCAGCATTAGCAACCAGGCAGCTTTAAACAACCCACCCCGTATTCCTCTCAGGCGATTCAAGAGGATGGCACTGGCATAGGCAGCTGCAATTCCCCACAAAAGCCATGTCTGAAAATAAAACTTAAAAATGGTGTTCATGCGAGTACCGAAATCATCCTGTAAATAGAAAAACTCCGGTACCAGTGTCAAACCAGCACCCAGCAAAACTAACAACAGAACAAACCCGTGATTCTGTTGTTCTTCGAGGATGGTTGGTGTGAGGTTATGCTCCACATTCCGAGAATTCCCATAAATTCGGCGCAAAGCAATAATCATGGCAAATACCAGGATAAGGATGACCATCAAAGTCAGCCAGGTACCCGGGCTGGTCATCCGCCTCAAAAAAGCAACCTCGAATAATTCCGCACCACTTCCGCCCTGTTTGATAAAAAACAATCCGCTCAATGAGTTCAGGGTTTGCCCCAGACTCGCCAGGTTGCCGTCTGCAGAAGTCATCCAAGCCTGCCCAAGCAGTCCAGCCAGTTCAATAAGCTTGCTGGCAATCAACATGAAGAGCCAACCGATTGCAACTATGCCTGCACCGATTAAACTCCCCAGGCGCAGTCCTGATTGTCGGAAAACACTCCATTGACTGAAAAGCCATGCCAGAATGGGTATCATCAATGGCGCAAACATCACCCAGAAATGGACACCCCGCGTATGGAAAATTAGGCTGGGAAGAAAACCGCCTGCCTGTGAAGAAAAACCCAGATAGAAGGGGAGATACAGCAGGATACCCAGAATTCCCAATGTCAAGGCAATGAACAGAAAATCTCCAACCCGCCGCCAGCTCCATCCATCCTGAAAATAACGGTTGAGAGTATACACCCCGGCAAACAAAGCCAGATAGATTGGAAAATCCCACGTATTCAAAAAAGAGAGACCGCCAAAAATCAGCGCGCTTAACCATGTACGCGGATCTTTCAGCCAACCTTGCAGTGAAGGTTCGACGGCTGGTTTTCTTTTTAGAGTCAGGTAATAATTCAAGGCCAGCCCGGCCGCCAGCAGCACAAACGGCATACCCAAAACATGCGGGTGCATGTCTGCCAAAAGGTATGAGAAGAACGGGAATTCGTCAATCACTTCTTCCCGTTGATTGACCAGATTGAAATCCTGTAAGACACGCGAACCACGCCACCATAACCAGTAAGTGCGTTTCGGCGTCCATGAAAGCGGTTCTGGGGGTGGTTGATCAAACTCTTGAATACCCAGCCACTGCCAGAAAGAAGATTCAAGCACCCCTTGCGGATTCCGCTGCCAGAAGATGCCCCGTGCATGAAGCACATCCAGCAAACCGGAAAGATTGCTAACCATCAGGATAAAAAGAGGCGCTAACAATGCCCAACCGACTGCTTTTCTGCTTGAGTTGGGCCGGTCATCCGTTTTGAAAACCCCGCTGAGCAGGTTATAAAGAACCCCATAAGCAGCCAGCGCTGTCAATCCGAACCACATTGCAATCCCCAGGTTGAAACCAATTGAGCTGGGCACGCCGCTCAGGTGAACAATCATGGCTACAATCACATATCCAAAGTAATAATAGGAGATTGCATAGCCGGCCAACCACGGGTCAAAGGGTGGAAAGGTTGGCGAACGCAAGACGGCGTTAATAAAAGCCAGTTCCATCGGTTTTTCGGTATAGATGATCTCCGGGTTAGCGGCCCGCACAAACGCCCACAAAAGGTACGCAATCAAAAATAAGATTTCAGCCGTTATAATCAACCGCTTCTGACTGGCAAACCAGATTTTGAATTCCTCCCATTTTCCTCGAAAGACCCATGCGCTCAGACATGCTAAAAGTAACAGGGCAAACAACACCCCACCAGCGTTATTTTGCAGCACACCAAAGGAGGTCAGCAACCAGAAGGAATACCCCCAAATCAACAATCCCAGCGGACGACTTAAGGTGAAACCACGGTCCGGCAAAAATTTAAGAAAGCGATAAGCCAGTGGCAGCGTAATGTATCCTCCCACCGTCACAATCAAATACCAAGAAAAGACCATCAGAATTTGACTCATCGCTTTATCCTGACCTGCTTAAGCCGTTAAGTCTTCCAAAGTTCGGTTTTCCCAATTTAATGCCAGAACCCGCCGAACTGCTTGAAGGGGTATTTCACCGAAAACGTGGGGGTAGGCCTTTCCATTTGGAGCAAGTTCATACTTTACCTCAACGGGCAATGAATCTGGATGGATTTCCAACACCACCACATCTTTCCGACCCGAAAACAAACGATCGGCGACCTCCATTAATTGCTCAGCAGTTGAACAGTGGACAAAACCTTCACTTGCCAGAGAAGAAACGCGGTAAGAACCGATTTCAATGGCTTCATTCCAATCTTTATGATTGGCGATGTGATAAATGAAACTTGCACGATTCTGAGTGTTCAAGGGATGACCTCGTAAATTACAGTATCCATATCCCGGTAAACTTCATTCCAAAGATCACCATTCCATTGGGGAAATTTAGCCAGGCCCGCTGCTTCATAATAAGCCTGTTCCAGCTGACCCACAATGATATATTTTATAGCGTAGCGATCTAAAAGTTCTCTGGTTCGTTCCTTAACAAGCGTATTATAAATTTCCGCCACATCAAAAATGCGGTTTTGAACACTGAAATCATTTGGTACTGCCGCCCGCTGCTGACGCTGATGCCAGTCCCAACCAATGACCGTGGGCAAACCCGTGTAAATCGAAAATCGCGAGCCCCAGCGATAAAGCGGCGTGTTGGCTTCCAAAATCACCGGTGAACCCTTAACATTTTCCTGCATCCAGCGAATCGCCCGGTAATCCTGACTTAAGTCCATCAAACGCCCCTGATCCGAATATTCGGAAGTGCGCATGTACGCCATTCCATCCAGGCCGTGCGGCGCCAGGGTGCTCATGCGGTCGCGGATTTTTGCCGAACCGGCCATCAAAGGATATAACAATGCAGCAACCAGTAATGCACTTAACCCAACCTGCCAGACCTGTTTCCACCCCGATTTCCATTTTTCGTCCATAACCGGCAACAACCAGCCAATCGCGGCAGCAGAACCAATTGCCAGTAAATTCCAGGCTTGTAAATAAAACTTGAAGACCGTATTCATCCGCCCTATATCACCAACCAACACAATCACTTCCACCATCAGGGTCAGGGTTGCCCCGCTACCAATCATGAAAAGAACCACCCGCTTTGCATCCGGTAGATCGGCTCGCAACAGCAAAACCAGGCACCAAACAGCAAGGGTAAGCGCGTAGAAAGCAATTTCAACCCGGAGAGAAACATTCAGCAGCACAACCGCCAGCAAGTATGCAGCCAACCCGCTGAATATCCAGAATCGCCACGGACGCAATTTATTTAATGCGGATAGAGGCGTATTGGCCATCCAGTCAATCGTTTCGGAAACCAGCCATGAGGCAATTACAAAATAAAACAGACCCCAGTGTGTCAAATACGAAGCAACGGGGGAGCGGCTGCCTTCCCAGAGTTGTATGCTGCCATAACCCTGCGCATACCATTGCATGTACGGGGCAAACAATATAAACGAAAGCCCCGTCAAAAGCAAAGCCGATCCAACTGCCAGTGCCATCCGTTTTAACCAAACGGGCATATTGGGAAGGTAAGAATCCCCGACATTTGCGTAACGTAAGCCTGAATAAAGCAAAGCGGAAATTCCCAACCCAAGATAAGTCGGCATATCCCATGTATTGGTTGGTCTTAATACGCCAATCGTTAATCCACCCACCAGTAAAGATATAAGAAATGGCAAAATCTGACGATTATCCCTGAAACTCCATTGCCACTTGCCAAAAACGACCGAAAGGCACCAGCCGAGCGCCAGCATGGTCAAAGGCAGAGCAAACAGGTGAGCATGGGGGTCGGCATATAAAAAAGTGAAAAAGGGAAATTCGGTAATTGCTTCACCAGGCAATGCGCGGCTGGGTATCCAGTACCAGTCGCCGGTGCTGTACGGTAAGCGCGCCCCAGCCAGAAATCTCGAAAGTCCCTGTACCGTCCAGGATAGTTTCAAGAAAATATTTGCTTCTTCCAGGGAAGACCCGCTCATGGCAAGCCGCATCAAACCATGCCAGATCATCCGTGCCGTACCCAGATTGCCCAAAACCAGCGCGGCAATCGCAGCAGCAAGTCCTACCCCCATTGGCTTTCCAAAAACAACCCGATTCGCCCCAGCCGCTTCAGTTGTATGGCCTCTCTCTTTGAGAAAGTGGGAAGTGATATTCCACCCTGCGCTGAATGCGCCCAACGCAAAAACTGCAAACATTGTTGGCAGGATCAGGTTGTAGGCAATTGATGGAACGATGCCCAGCCACTTGGTGGGTACCCCGACCAGAACAAAACCATAGTAATAATAATTTATATATCCACCGCTGTACCATGGATTATAGGGGGGGAAGATGGTGCTTTTCAGCACAGCATTGAAGTAGGCAAAATCCATCGGTTTTTCGCCGCCAAAGGCGGGATGCCACAAATCTGGATTGCCTATCCTGATCAGGCTGAAAAGGATAAAAAACGCCAGCCCAATCACCTCCACCCGTAAAAAGTATCCCTTCCGCTCTCGAATCTCTTGAAGAAGATTATCCTTCTGCCAGAAAGCCGCTAATCCACCAGCGAACAAAAGGATAACAAACACGATTGTGATGGTGGTACGCTCAAAAGTCGCCCCCAGGGATGCAGCCAGCCAAACTCCAAACGACAAAAATAGCATCCCCGCAATTTTGATCAGCGGATAGCCTCGATCCGGCAACCCGCTCATGGCTACACGCAGAATCGGATAGACCAGCCAACCCAACCCACTGATGACCAGATACCAAATCACCCAGCCCAGAAAAGGAAAGCGATTCAACAGTCCTTCACTGTTAAACAATTCAGCCCAGGTGCCGCCGTTCCGCTGACGGGCGAGCAGGTCATCGGGTAACATCAGATTGGCGGGGTAGGAAGGGGCTTTGCCCGGCAGAACATGGATGACTCCCGATAAATCTACACTCTTCAAAAGCCGGGCTGTTTTAGCCGGGTCATATCCATCGCTCTTTTTGAAGATCAACACCTTGGGGTGATCGTAAACCGTAAACGCTTCTTCTGCAAACTGGGTGTTCACTTCAATAGCACCCAGTCTGGGGTTGGACTGAAAAACTGCAGCCAGATCGAAGCCCAATTGTCCGCTGAACATACCCGGCTGTGCCACCCGGTAACACCATAAAATATCTTTTTCGGGGGGACACCCCAGCAAATAACGATAATAGGCTGTTGTTAGAGGATAACGCTCCGGCAGACGTGTTGTCGTTCCCCACTGTCGGTTAGAAGATATGTAAATGTAATCTGCGCGGTTGAGCAGGTCAATCATCTGCTCGCGTTTGTCAACCGTATCGTCTGCATACAAATCCAGGGTCAGGTCGCGCGGGTAAATCCCCGCATAAGGATCATAACCATCCAGCCGCAGAGGAAGGCCATCATCCCAGACGGTTTCATTTACACCACTCGCAGGGGAAAAAACAATTTCAGCATCTCCCGCCAACAACTCCATCTGAATCGAGTAGGTGTTGCCTGCCTTTACGGTTACGGGTGGATTCAGGCTGAGGCGCACCATTTCACCGCGTGCATCCATCCCTTTTGCAACAAAATCATCCGTAAGCGTTGCACTGCTGATAGATTGAGTAGCAGTACTGCGATCATACACCTCAACCTCTAAAGTTTTCATCCCTTGCTCTGCAGCCCGATCCACCAACCGGTAAAATACAATGTCGCTTAAAATTCCGGATCGCAAAGGCTGGAAAGAAATTTCCAATGGACGGTTTGGACGGACGGCTTCACTCCAGTCCGGCAGCAATTGGCGTAAAGTGCTTGCCTCGTTTTGAATAAGGACTGTTGCCCCACCTTGCAGAGAAAGCGCGCTTTCTGCGCCGTCAATACTCACCGAGAGGGTATAAAGCCGGCCGGTCTCAACCACCAGGGGAAAATCCAGCACAAGCCGATGCGGTCGGGGTTGATTCTCTTCAAAGGTTTGGGTGAGTGTTCCCAGCCCTCTGGCTGCCTGCAGGTTTCCGGCTTCTTGAATGGTGATGATCAGCGTTTTCGGATTGCTGTTCAGTGACAAATCGCGAACTTCGTCAAGGTAAACTTCGCTGATTGTGCCGCTCTGAATGGCGCGGAAACTGGTACGCAAGGTTTCGTTCCGCTGTAAAATCACCAGAGAATTAACTGCCAGCGGCTGATGATACTCTTCATCCGCCGTCTTAATCCACAAATTCACCGCTCCCGGCACATTTTGATAAATCCAGCGGGACGCTTCCACCCGCGTCACCGGGCGGGTATAAATCCCATCAAATGCAAGAGCCCAACCGGCCGTTAAACCCAATACCAATATACTCACGCCAATGACAGCCCAGCGGCTGATTTTGGCCCTAAGGGAGCTTCTCAGGTTTATGGAATTTGTTTTTTGCCACAAAGCAGTGATCGCCCAACCGGCGGCGAGGGCAAAAATGGGGTAAACTGGCAGTTGATAGCGCATCGTCGGATTGCCCTGTAAAGACTGCCAGATAAAGAAGAGGATTGTCCATCCCCAAACTGCTGTAAAGGGGTGAGAAAAGCAGTTCTTAACCAATTGCCATCCCATCCACAGCATCCCAACCCATGCCAACACGCCCATTGGCAGCCCCATGCCCCAAAGTACCATATTCTGGAACGAAAAGGTTACCGGACGACGTGCCCATTGCAAAGCCGGTGGAAAATCCACATCCCCGCCCGTTTGGGCTAATAGACTTTTTAGATTTTCCACCCACAGCGGATTGGGGAGAATGTTCCAGAACTGCGGTCCCTGAAAAGCATAGGGTTGGAACACACGAAAAACCAAAAACGCACTCAACCCACCGGCCAGTAAACCAAATAATACCAACCACAGGGTAAAATCTTTATCCAAACGCTTTGCTTGAAAGTACTTCCAAAACAACACAATCGGCAGCACCAGCGCTACTACGCCCACATGAATCTTGGATGCAGCAGCCAGCCCGGCAGCCGCGCCGAAAGCCATACAATTCCAAAGAACCCTTGCATCAATTTTTACCCAAAAATTGTGGGGGAGCCGCGGATGAATCGGTCTTTCGTTTAAGGTCGCAATCCGCACGGCAAAGAAGACCGCCAGTGTGCAAAAAAAAGTTGCAAATGAATCGGTGGTATAAAAATGTGCTTGCTGAATTTGGAGCACAGCCAGTGCCGAAAAGGCTGCTCCCAGCACACCCGTGGTTTTACCCCACACACGCTCTCCGATCAAAAAAACCAGAAAAACCGTCAAGAGATCAAATAAAGCGCTCAGGCTTCTACCCACCACAATGATCTCATCCCAGCCGCTGCCGGAAAAGATCCATTCCGCCAGGTAACGGGTCAGTAAAACTGGAAATGTGCCGTAAACAAAGAACCGATGACCAACATTATGCGGGTTCAGGCTGGAATGTGCCGTGTCAAAATACTCCCCGAAATGATTTACAGGTTTGAGATCAGCAGTAACCCAGACCAGAAAGCGCTCATCGGGATGGAGATACTGTCCCTGTCCCCAATCCAGACCGTTGAAACGCAAAAACAACCCTGCCAGTAATATACCCAACAGCGCAGCGTCCAAAATCCAGCTCAACCGCGCCGTTGCCGGCAAAGCCCGACTTTTCGTACCCTTCTTTGCGGATATCCCTTCAGTCATGGCTGTCCGGTTTCACCTTCTGGATTGACGGGTGGCACGAAATAAAGCAAGAAATCCTTACCTTCCAATTCAACATCGTACAAATACAACCAACCCGTAGGGTATAACTCCTGCAGTTTGTGAACGGCATCTTCATCACGAGGATTAATGACAAACAATTTTGCGCGAGGTTCATTCAATGTAGTTTCAAATTGATCTGGCCACAACGCATAATCCTTCATTGGATAGCCGGCATTAATTCCGACCAGGCGGGTATCTACCCAATGGGGATAAGGCACTACATACGCTGTATCCGGGTTACCTTGTGATTCACTGAAACCCCGAATCACCGCTCCAATTTGCGAGGTATTCCATGCCCCTGCCATGAACTGCCGGTCGAATTGACGGAAAACCAGATCATAATTGGCAGAACTGATGAAAAACAAGAGTACAAGGGTTAAAGCAATGGGAATTAATCGCTGAGTACCGCTAGCATAACGGCGCTCGACAGCCCGCACAATCGCATCCAGCCCCACAGCGGCGAGTATGAATACTGGAATAATCGCCCCGCCACTGCGATTGAGCGAGGGATTTTCCTCAGGAAACGCCAGCGAAAGGATGGAGGGCATCATCAGCAGAGGAATTGACACCAGCAGGAACAAATCAATCCAGTGACGCTGACGTATATAACGAATGACAACCAGACCGCTGCCGAGGAAAAACAACGCAGCACTTATGACATCCAGGGCTGGCCGGTTAGGGATCGAATGCACCCAGATATTCCCATTTTTATAAAAGAACATCACCATGGACTTCCACAAGTTATTGAGGAAGATGATCCATACCGGTGCCGGATAAGTTGTCTCAGTCTCTCCAAGGCGGGTTAAAGCACGATAAGCAAACATTTCAGGTTCGCTCAGCGCGTAACGCAGCAGAGGGAGGAAGATAACCAGTGAAGTTACAGCCAGTAGAACCAGTCCGATGAATGCCTGCTTGCGATTGCCTACCGACTGACGATGGAGAAGATAAATCAAAACCGCCGCAACCACCACCAAAGGCACCAGCCGCGAAGGGCTGTAACCGTGCAATCCCAGACCCAGAAAAATCCCTGCCCAAATAAAATCATTACGCCGGCGATAATGTAAACCTCTTATCAGAAAGTAAAGCGTTGGTGCAGCAAATAATGGATAAAGCGGGAATCTTAACCCAATCCTGGAGATAACATTTGCCCAGTAAGCAACCCCAGCCAGCACAAACGCAAAGAGCGCAACTCGTTTACCTCCAATTTCTTTCCCCAAAAGGTAAATAAACGGCAAGGTGAACAGACCGGCCAGCGCTGTTCCAATTTTCAGACTCATAAAGGATAGTTTCGTTCCGGCAAGGATGGCAATCATCGCCGTCAGGTACATTTGGACCGCCTCCCGGCCGGTATTGCGCGGGAAGAAAATGGCTGTCTGTCCTTGCAAAACATCAGCCACATCCATTAATTTTTCGGCGTGGTCGCTGAACATTTCGCCAGGAACTTCACTCAAACGGTAAAAACGGAAAAACACCACCAGCACAATGGCAAAAAGGATCAACACACTCCACGGTGTAATTCGCAGAATAACGTGAGGTGAGCGCAAAAATAAGGAAATTTTCCTTTTCAGGCTTGCCCATGTGTTCGAAGGAATATAAAATGCTGCCACCAGTGCAGCAGTGCCTGTCAGCCAGAGTGTCAGGTTCAGGGAGGTAAAGCGGTTACCGCTGAAGAAAATAAAGGCCAGAAGCAACAGAGGGATGGAAAGCAGCAACGGGTTACGATTGACCGTTACCGGCATGGGAGAGTTGGTCGCTTCGGAAAATTGAGGCAACAGCCATTCGCGTGAAACCACTGCCAAAACCAGCGCGGCTCCAGCCAACCCATAGAAAATCAATGCAACCGTTACCTGCTGGCGGGGTGGTTCCAGATAAGACTGCCCAATCACAGCCAGAATAAAGGCCAACAGTGTCCGCCATCCCAGCGGTAATCGAACCTGTTTTTCGGCTGGGGAAGGGAAAATCAGCGGTTCAATCTTTTCTTCAGCCGTTGATTCAAAAACATCGGTCTCTACCGACAGGCTGACATTTTCTTTTGTTTCAGGAAGCGGCTGATCACTGGGTGGTTGATGAGCCAAAAGAGCCGGTGGCTTTCCTTTCCACGGCATCAGTAAGGCTTTGACATAATCCAGAACAGTAGGTTCTTTTGGTTCGTGCATGGTTGAGAAAAGGAATCAACAGATTCTTACGATGGTATATCTTACATCATGCTCCAATTACTGACAAGCGCTTCTGACACAAGGGATGATTGACTAGAGTCTCTTTTGGGCAATATAAAAAGAATACACGCCGGTTTCCTGCTCAGGCGGCTCCTGATAGACGGATTGGCATACCCTTTGAGTAATCGCCAGATTCCAGGGTTGTGAAACCAGAATCCAGCGTTTGAACAACCAGCGGCTGACCAGAGAAGGTAAACCAAAATAATGACCCCATTCCAGAACGCTTAGAGCCCGCGGTGAAAAGTAATCCCACTGGCGGATTACCTCAAAACCTGCTGTTTCAAGACGATTCTTCCATGTAAAAAAGTCATCACAATGATAATGGCGCGATATGCGGTTGAAGAAAGCACGGTATTGCTTTGCCAGACCGTGCAGACCTAGCCGGTCAAAAAAACGGGCGATTGAAAGGGTCTCCAGAAAGCGATGATTGGGAACACAGAACACAAACACTCCACCCGGTTTGAGAACCCGAGCAGTTTCTTCCAGAACAGGCTGCAAGTCGGGAATATGCTCTAATACAGAATTACTGACAACACTCGCAAAAGTTTCATCATCAAAAGGCATCTGCACGCCACTTCCCCGCAGGGTCAGGCGGTATGCGTGCCGGTTTGCGGCTTCTTTAACCGGCTGCCACCATGGGTCTAAACCTACTGTTAACGGTTTCTCAAATGCAATCGAGGCGAAATGACCATCACCACAACCCAAATCCAATACCGGCTCAGCCAGCTCAATGGTCTGGTAAAAGCGGGCTTCAACCGCGCGCAACACTCCCCGAAAATAAGGCAGCTCGCGGATATTCAACCACAAAAAATCTTTTTCAATGGATGAAGAATAGCCCAAAGCCTTCCAACCTCACCTTTCAGGATTTGCGAATTTCTCTTTGGATTTCAGCAAACAATTTTTCGTATTCTTCGGCAACCCTATCCGGTAAATAACGCTGGCGGATGGGCTGAGGATCGCGGATATAAGCGGTTCGGTTGCCCAAAATTTCCAGCAGTGCTTCTGCCAGCCCTTCTGAATCTCCAATCTCAACCACTTTGCCCATTTCATGAATCTTAACCGGTTGACGCACACCCGGTAAATTTGAAGCAATGGAAGGTGTTCCACTGATCATGGCTTCTATCTGAACCAGACCAAACGCTTCCGTGGAATTCAAGGATGGCAAAACCAAAACATCCAGATTGGGATAAAAGCACGCCATCTGTTCAGGAGAAAGATTACCCAGAAACTGCCATGCCCCACTTTCCTGAAAACGGGTAATCCGCGGCATTATCCTCGCGTAGTAAGCTTCTTCTCCCACAATGTTTTGATAAGTGCCGGCAAACTGCACCTGCGTCTGCGGATAAACCTGCAACACTTTGGGTAACGCTTCTACCAGCACCTCAACACCTTTTTCTGTCGCCAAACGCGCTGCCATCCCAATCACCGGTCTGCGATCTTGAGGATTGGTGCGCAGCCGAAACTGTTGAATTGCCTGTGGAGGCACTTCAGGCAGTTCGACCGGAGGGGGGATCACCTTCAACTTGTGCAAATAACGTCTTAAGTACGGTGAATGCTCGGCATAATCTTGGGTATAGGTTACAATTCGATGGGTAAATCTGGCTGCCAGCTCATTCATGAAAAGGACAGCCTGATTGGCTGCCCAACTTAATAAACCCGGCGGCATTCGCAAGTCACAGTGGTAGGTAATTACGGTGGGTTTCTTCAACAAGCGACCGCGCAAGGCAACCCCGGCGGCATCAAATTGTGGCAGGTGTAATTGAATGACATCATGTTCACCTACGAGCCGGTTGGCGGTCAAACCAAAGGACGGCATAATCACCCCTTTGCTGACCCGGAACAAAACCGGAACCCGCACGACCCGCACTCCTTCCACGGTTTCATCCAGTGGCAGGGATTTGTCATATTGAGAAGTCATCACTGTTACCGCATGACCGCGGCGGGCAAAAGCACGCGCCAGCCGCTCTGCATAAATCGTCAACCCGGAGGTATGGGGACGGTAATACGTCAGGATGATCAGAATGCGCATAAGCCTCAGAACAAATCCCGGTTGGTTTTTACCCACTCAAACAAGCGCTGAATACCCTCTTCGACCCCCACTTTGGGTTTCCAACCCAGTATCTCTTGGGCTTTGCGGGTATCAGAAACATATACCCGTTGATCACCCGGCCGCCAATCCCCTCTTTTAACCGGGATACTTTCCCCGAGCAGCTTTTCGAGCAAGGGGCCAAATTCCTGCCAGACAGAAATGGTAAATTCAGCGCCCCCTCCAATGTTAAACACCTGACCAGCCGCAAGATCAATCCGCTCGACGGCCAAATCATACACATCACACAGGTCTTCTACAAAAAGAACATCCCGGACCTGCTTTCCATCCCCATAAATTGTGATGGGCAGCCGCTTGACAGCCGCAATGACAAACCATGCCACCCATCCCTGATCTTCAATCCCAAACTGCCGGGTGCCGTAAATACAGGATTGACGCATGACCACCGTCCGCAAACCGTAAATCCGCGAATAATCGCGGGTATACTGGTCACCACAACCCTTTGAGCAGCCGTATGGAGAATGAAAGTCCAAACCAAACGTTTCCGGGATACCATAAGGAAAATCCACGTAGGCATAGCGGCTTGCCTGCTCTACAACCCGAACCTCCTCCATGCCGCCATAAACCTTGTTGGTAGAAGCATAAATCACAATTGGATCACGCCCGGATAGCCGCGCGGCTTCTAAAACATTGAAAGTTCCCATAGCATTAATCTCAAAATCATTGCGCGGATCAACCACCGATGTTGTCACCGCAACCTGCCCGGCCAGATGCACAATCACA
>NZ_JBRCOK010000048.1:0-102656 GCF_053501535.1 Bellilinea sp.
TGCTGCCAATTTCATTGTTTCCATAAATTACCGATACGATAGCCACATCCCGGTCTATCTTTCTACGCAAGTCATCAGGATCAACTATCCCATAAGAATCCACTTTCAAATATTCCAAGCGAAAACCAAAATGATCGGCTAATTGCTCAGCAGTATGACTAACCGCATGATGTTCAACCGGTGAAATGAGGATGCGGTCAGCCCTGGTTTTAGATTTTCGAGCCAGTGCCACACCCCGCAAAGCCAGGTTATCACTTTCTGTGCCACATCCGGTAAATACTATTTCACTGGAATGAACACCCATCTGTTGAGCAATGATTTCCCGGGCATCCTCAAGCGCTGCCTCTGCTTCCTGGCCATACAAATGAATTGAGGAGGGATTGCCAAATTGACCGCTGAAATAGGGAAGCATCGCTTCAAGCACCCGTTCATCAACCGGTGTTGTGGCGGCGTAATCCATGTAAATCTTTTTCATTGATGGTTTCATCAATCACATCCTAATTCAGACAATCCGTGTAGATTATAGCACGCTTATTCTTAGACATTCATTTTGTGTCTGATTAATCACCTGTTATAATTGAGGAAGATTGTTATTATTCTCACATGCTTGATTCGGGAGGAGAACTTCATGCCGCAAAAAATCAAGTTCGGAACCGATGGTTGGAGAGGTTTTATTGCCGAAGATTATACCTTTGCTAACGTGCGTCGCTGCGCACAAGGATTTGCCCGTTACTTAATCGAAAAGGGCAAGCAAGGGCAATGGGTCGTAATCGGTCATGACAAACGGTTTTTATCAGAGAACTTTGCTCTCGCAGCTGCAGAAGTGCTTTGCGGAAATGGTCTAAAGGTTTATCTGACGCAATCAGCCACTCCGACACCAGTGATTGCTTTTTCGGTTGTTAATAAAGGGGCTGCAGGAGCAATTAACATCACCGCCTCTCACAACCCGCCTACAGACAACGGATTCAAGGTCAGAGACCAAAACGGCGGTGCAATTGATCCTGAAGGCCTCAAACAAATTGAGGCACTGATTCCAGATTCGGAAGCAGAAGTAAAGCATCTTTCTGCCGAAGAGGCCGAAAAGAACGGTCAACTCCTGCGCTTTGATCCTGCCCCAAATTACATCAAGCATCTGCAATCCTTAATTGATCTACAGCCCATTCGCGATGCCGGCTTGAAAATTCTCGTTGACCCCATGTGGGGAAATGGTGCAGGTTGGTTCACTCACCTCCTGAGCGGCGGTAAGACTCAGGTAATCGAAATTCACAACCAGCGCAATCCCATTTTCCCGGAAATGACCCGCCCGGAACCAATCCCGCCGAACATTGACGCTGGATTGAATGAAACAGTCAAACAATCTGCCGATGTCTTGATTATTACCGATGGCGATGCAGACCGGGTTGGGGTTGGTGATGAAAAAGGTCATTTCATCAATCAGTTGCAGGTTTATGCGCTCCTCGCCTTGTACTTATTGGAGGTTCGCGGAGAGCGCGGACCAATCGTCAAAACACTTTCGACCACCAGCATGCTCGAAAAGCTGGGGAAGATTTACGATATTCCCGTATATGAGACCGGTGTTGGGTTCAAGTATGTTGCCCCCAAATTTCTTGAAACCAATGCCTTAATTGGGGGTGAAGAGTCGGGCGGTTATGCCTTTCGCGGTAATGTCCCCGAAAGAGACGGGATCCTTGCCGGTTTGTACATTTTAGACATGATGGTACGCTTGAATAAAAAACCATCTGAATTAATTGACATGCTCTTCTCCAAAGTGGGTGCACACTACTATGACCGGGTTGACTCACGTTTTACTGGCGACCGATCCGAAAAGGAAAAAATGATTCTCGAGGCCAAACCTCAAACCATTGGAGGCCTGAAGGTCACAGGCTTAAACACAATGGATGGCTTTAAGTTTATGTTGGAGGATGGCGGCTGGTTATTAATTCGTTTTTCCGGAACAGAACCCATTATCCGTGTTTATTGCGAGACCACCCATCAAGATCGTGTAAAACCGATTTTGGAAGATGGACTCAAGCTGGTTGGATTGCGAAATTGATTGCCTACCAAGATACTCATTGTCATCTGAACCTTAACCAATTCGAAAATGACCTGGAGCAGGTCATCTACCGCGCTCAACAGGAAGGCGTTGATCGAATTCTGGTTCCGGGAATTGATTTAGAAACCAGTCGGAAGGCAGTTGAAATCAGCGAGAAATATGAATTCGTGTACGCGGCAGTAGGTGTTCACCCTAACAGTGCCTCCACCTGGCAAAGCAATAGTATCGAAAATTTGAAGGAACTTATCGGCCACCCAAAGGTGGTTGCAATTGGAGAAATTGGTTTGGATTACTATCGGAATTACGTAGAACCGGCACTTCAAAAGGAAATTTTGGCGGCTCAAATGGCGCTGGCTGCCGAAAGTTCAAAACCGTTGGTGATTCATAACCGAAATGCTCTGCCCGATTTAATGCCGCTTCTCGAAGAATGGGTAAAGTCCTTACAGAGAACGGGCAATAAACTGGCAAACAAGCCGGGAGTCCTTCACTCTTATGAGGGCGACGTAGTTGCTGCCAATCAAGCGATTCAGTTGGGATTTTATATCGGGGTTGCCGGTCCGGTCACTTTTAACAATGCAAAAGAGCGCCAGAAAATCACGCGGGAAATTCCTTCCCAGGCAATGATCGCAGAAACCGACTCTCCATTTCTCGCTCCGCACCCTCATCGAGGTCAACGAAATGAACCGGCATGGGTCAGTCTGGTTGTTCAAAAAATCGCAAAACTTAAAGCACTTTCATTGGAAGAAATTGCAAACACGCTAACAAATAACGGTAATCAATTATTTGGATGGAGATCGTCCGATTGAGCACTACAACATCCTTTTTCATACCCGTACAGGAGGAAATTCATCAAGTTGAGAACTTGATGCAATTTCAAGCAGAAGGTCACCACGTTGACTTACAGGCAGCCCTCAAACACTTGCTGGCATCCGGAGGAAAACGTATTCGGCCAACAGTAACTTTATTGGTGGGCAGAATGCTTGGAGCACCTCAGGAAAAATTAATTACACTGGCTGCAGCCATCGAATTACTGCATACAGCCACCCTCGTCCATGACGACTTGATTGACGGTGCATTGCTCCGGCGTGGGATTCCGACCCTTAATTCTCAGTGGTCACCCGGCGCAACTGTACTGACTGGAGATTTTCTCTTCGCCAGGGCTGCAAAACTAGCTGCCGATACCGAATCGATACCGGTAATGAGTCTGTTCTCCAATACGCTAAGCGTCATTGTTAACGGAGAAATTTCCCAATTGTTCTCCAGCCGTTGTCAGGCTGACCGGGAAGGCTACTATCAGCGCATATACGCCAAAACCGCTTCCTTATTTGAAACTTCGGCCACTTGTGCCGCGCTGATCAGTCCAGTTTCGGCAGATACGATTCAAACCATCCGCTCGTATGGGTTCAACATCGGTATGGCATTCCAGATCATGGATGATGTTCTGGACTTTATCAGTGATCCTTCCAAATTAGGAAAACCCGTTGGCAGCGACTTACGACAGGGATTGATTACCCTGCCAACTCTGTACTATATAGAAGAACATCAAGAAGATGAACTGGTTCAACAAATTCTGGAAGGGAATTGCCCACATTACGAAGAGGATATCAAAAGACTGGTTGAGCGCATCCGCAACAGCCATGCTATTGAGCAATCCATTCTAGAAGCGGAACGTTATGGTCAAGAAGCATTTCACTGCTTGCAAAAACTCCCGCATTGTCCTGAAAGAACCCATCTCGAAGAACTGACCCTTTACATCACCCGGCGGGAAGTATAACCCGAGAATGAAAAAAGCCACCTAAAACTAGAGGTGGCTTGTGCGCTGGGTGGGAGTTGAACCCACACGCCTTTCGGCACATGGCCCTCAACCATGCCTGTCTGCCAATTCCAGCACCAGCGCAATCGGCTTCGATATTATAATCTGCTCTGGTGGTATGTCAAGAAATCCGCCAATAAACACCCAACCCAACGGAGGAAGCTATGACCATAATTTTGGATGCAATGGGCTCAGATCAATTCCCACATCCGGAAATTCAGGCGGCTGTCATTGCAGCTCGAGAATTTTCAGAAGAAATTATTCTGGTTGGAGATGAAAATTTAATCACACCCAGATTGAAGGAGCTGAATGCGGGAAATCTTCCTATCCGAGTCGAACATGCCCCCGATCTAGTGGAAATGGGGGAAAAACCAGTTGAAGCTGCCAAACGTAAACCTCGAAACTCGATGGCAGTTGGGCTTAACCTTGTCAAAGAAGGTCAAGGAGATGCATTTGTCACTGCCGGCAACACTGGAGCAGCAATGTTCAACGCGTTGCGCACACTTGGCCGAATCAAAGGTGTGGCACGCCCGGCACTGACCGCCTTATTTCCTGTAAAAGGTGGGCATTGTGTAGTATTGGATATTGGCGCCAACGCGGATTGCCGTCCCGAGTTTCTGCTTCAGTTTGCAGTCATGGGCAGCATTTACGCAGAAAAGGTACTCAAGAAACAGAATCCGCGAGTTGGGTTGTTATCCAACGGAGAAGAAGCAGGCAAGGGTAATCAATTGATCAAAGACACCTATCCAATTTTGGAAAAATCCGGTCTCAACTTCATTGGTAATGTCGAGGGCAAGGAACTTTTTGGTGGTGGTGCCGATGTAGTTGTTACGGACGGATTCACAGGCAACATCCTCCTAAAATCCAGCGAGGCCGTTGCCAAATTACTCACGGATACTTTGAAAGAAGAATTGATTTCCTCTCCAATAACCAAAATCGGTGCTTTGTTAGCCAAACCCGCCTTCCAAAAACTAAAAGCCATGATGGATCCGTCCGAAGTTGGCGCTGCCCCACTGCTAGGCATTGATGGACTGGTTTTTGTGGGTCATGGACGCTCCGACAGCCGCGCCATGTACAGCGCCATTCGAATTGCTCAACAGGCTGTCCAATCAGATCTGTTACCTGCTTTACGTTCCGCAATCCAGGAACGCCTTGAAATGGTCGAAAATATTTCCAGAAATACTTTGAACCAATCCTGAATCGAGGTTTATCCATGAAGATAGTTTCCAACACCAAGTTGATTAAACGCAACAAAAAAATTGGACAGTTTTTGACCATAGGAGCCCTATTGGTACTTGCCATCGGCTTGTACTTTTCTTTCACCCAACCCGAACAAATTACCATAACGTTTGGGGCTCTTTTATTCGGCTTTCTGATGACCCAAATCGGAATCTACTTTGGCAATCGGTGGGGAAGATCCCCCCGTCCGGATGAATTACTCACCTCTGGATTAAAGGGTCTTGAAGACAAGTACACCCTCTATCATTATGTCACCGATATCCCGCACGCACTCATCGGCCCGGCCGGTATTATTGCGCTGATTCCTGTTTCGGTTGGGGGAACAATTATTTATGATGAAAGTAAAAACCGCTTTCGTCAAAAGGGTGGCAACCTTTACCTGAAAATTTTTGGTCAGGAAGGATTGGGAAGACCCGAGGTGGATGCTCAATACACCACGAGCGATTTAGCCAAATTCCTCAAGAAAAAATTTCCCGAGTTGGAAATTCCAGAAATTCAACCCATCCTGGTTTTCACCAACCCCAAAGCCAAATTAGAAACCAGCGATTCTCCAATTCCCGCCCTGTCATTAGAAAAACTCAAAGATTTCATTCGTAAAAAAGGGAAGGAAAAGCCGGTTGTACTTTCTCTTATCCAGCAAATTCAAAAAGGTTTACCAGAGGAGGATCTGGACTGAGTCTGCTTTTTTTCTCTCGTAAATTTGTATTTCGGAGATCCCTCTTTTTGGGGGATTTCTCGTCTTTGTTGAATGGTTCCAGTAAGTTCTCTCACCTCAGCCGGGTTGAGGTATCGCCATTCGCCCGGTTTGAGATTTCCCAACTTCAGGTTGCCAATCCGAACCCTGAGAATCCGATTCACAGGCAAACCGATGGTTTTCCCGATTTCGCGAATCTGTCTCTTTTTACCTTCACGCATGATTACGCGCAGCCAGACCCCTTTTCCTGCTTCCCCTTCAACAGTAACCTGCGCGGGAGCGGTACGGCTTCCATCCGGGAGAACAACCCCTCGTCGCCAGATTTCCAGCTGCTCTTCATCGGGTTTAGTGAAAAGCAAAACCCGGTATTCTTTTTCATGTCCGTATCGCGGATGAGTAAGCCGATTGGCCAATTCACCATCATTGGTTAAGAGAATCAATCCCTCGCTGTCGTAATCCAGTCTCCCCACCACAAATAAATGTTCCGGCAAAGGAACAAGGTCAAACACCGTCTTTCTTTCGGTACCCTTCACATCATCCGAGAGCACTCCGCGCGGTTTGTGCAGGGCAATGTAAATTTTCTTTCCACTTGGTTTTGGAATTGGTTGTCCATCTACAGTAATTTCATCTTTTTCAACATCTGCTTTTGCACCAAGCGAAATCAATTCTCCATTGACCTTTACTCTACCATCGGCAATTAATACCTCACAGGCTCTCCTTGATCCGAAACCTGCTCTGGATAAAATTTTTTGCACTCTTTCTTCCGCCATTGATTAATCCTTCAACAATCTTTGTTCTTCTGGACTGACACCTTCTTGCTCAAGCAGCTCGAAGGGAGGTAAATCATCTAATGAATTCAAACCAAAGTGCTGCAAAAAATCCATCGTCGTGCCGTAAAGAATCGGGCGTCCTGGACCTTCTGCCCGGCCAATTTCTTGGACCAGCCCTTTTGAAAGCAGACTTTTCAACACACCATCGCTGTTCACCCCTCGCACTGCATCGATTCCCGGACGTGTAATTGGCTGACGGTAGGCAATGATCGCCAGGGTTTCTAAGGCCGCCCTGCTAAGGCGACTGGTTGCCTCTAAACCTAAAAATCGCTCGACTAAGGATGCCAGATCCGCAGCTGTCGTCAGTTGATACTTTCCTTGAAAAAATTGAATACGCAACCCACGCCCTTGCTGAAAAGTTTGCGACAACCTTCGTAAACCCTGTTCCACTTCTTCTGTGCTTACCCCAATCGCCTCAGCAAGCTGATGGACATTCACTGGCGAAGGTGCAACGAACAACAAGGCTTCCAGTTTGGATTCCAACGGATATTGATCCTTGGGTAGGTTCGCTTCACTCATGCTATAATATGCCTGTTCAATTAATCTTGGCTGATTATACTTGAATCAGATAAAAACGAATACGATTGCCAGTCTTGTGACCAAAACTCAACTCAACAGAGGGCTGAATTATTTCCTTTTCCACTTCTTCGGAGTGGTAGTTACGCTATTTTCCTTGACGGCGTGTAACTCACCTCAAACCAATGCCGCTGATAGGGTTTCGGTTACGGTTGTGGACATCAACAATCGCATTGAAGCAGGTGTTCCATTTGGGTCATCTGTTTTAGACGCCTTGCAAATTGCAAAAATTGAGCTGGGTGCACTGGATCGAACTGACCCGCCTTCATTTTCACTTATAACTGAACCGGTGACCATCACAATTACCCGCGTTCGCGAAGAATTTGAGCAGGAAGAAATTGTTATTCCGTTTGAACGGCAAACCGTAAAAAATGAAAACCTCCCGGAGGGTGAATCCTTATTGGTTCAACCGGGTGAAAATGGCATTCAGCAAGTAACTTATCGTCGTTTGATTGAAAACGAGGTAGAAACCTCTCGTTCCATCTTTAAGATCGAAATTATCAAAGAAGCCAAACCAGAAATTTTAATGATTGGCATTCAATCACCATTCGTTCCAATAGAAATTCCGGGAAAACTTGCCTACCTGACCGCAGGTAATGCCTGGCTCATTGAACGAGACACTCGTCAGCGGCGTCCCATTATAACCTTTGGCGATTTAGACGGACGGGTATTCAGCTTATCCCCGAATGGGGAATGGCTTTTATTTACCCGTAAATCAAACACAGAAAATGAAATTAACTCTCTCTGGGTAATCAATTTAGACCAGGAAAATGCCCAACCCATTAATCTCAATGCAGCAAATATCATTCACTTTGCAGAATGGCTGCCTAATCGGACGGCTACTATCTTGTACTCTACTGTTGAACCCCGCCCAACCGCACCCGGCTGGCAGGCCAACAATGATTTGAGACGATTGGTGTTCAACGCTTCTGGCAGGGTAGTTCGTGATGAAAGCATCATCGAAACAAATGCAGGGGGTATTTACGGATGGTGGGGTACTTCTTTCCATATTTCTCCGTCGGCAAATTCAATTGCTTATTCGCGGCCAGATGCTGTTGGACTGGTTAACGAATCCGATGGCACCCTCGACCCTCTCATCACCCTATTACCTTTTCAAACGCGCTCCGACTGGGCATGGGTGCCCGGTGTAGAGTGGAGTCCAGATGGAAAAGTCCTCTTTCTGGTCAACCATGCCCCAATGTCTGGCATCAACGAACCTGAATCCTCTCCACTTTTTGATTTGAATGCGTACATCCTTCCATCAGGACCACTGGTAAAATTAGTTTCACAAACGGGTATGTTCGCTTACCCGAGCATGTCTAAAGTCATGAAAGAAAACCAAACCTGGCTCGCATACCTGGAAGCAATTTTTCCAGAGCAGAGCGAAAACAGCCGTTATCGTTTGGTTGTCATGCAACCTGATGGCTCAAACCGTAAGGTAATTTTCCCAACCGAAGGGGGTACCGGATTAGATCCACAAAAAGTCGTTTGGTCACCCGCAACATCTTCTTCGATTCAATCATTTGTCGGCTTTATCTATCAAGGAAATGTCTGGCTTATCTCCACGGAAGATTGGCAGCCCAGACAGGTTACCGGTGATAACCTGATTACCCGTATTGACTGGAAATAATTTATGATCAGAAAGGTTTCAAACCCATGAGAATTTTAGTAACCGGAGCAGCAGGATTTTTAGGTTCCCATCTTTGTGAACGATTGCTCAATGAAGGTCATTCAGTAGTTGGAATGGACAATTTTATTACCGGCAGTCCGGATAACCTTGCCCATCTTGCCAACAACCCCCGTTTTGAGTTTATCCGTCACGATGTGGCAAATTTTATTTTCGTACCGGGTAAAATTGATGCCGTTTTACATTTCGCCTCACCTGCCAGCCCCAACCCGTCTTCCCCTTACGGTTATACCAACCTGCCCATTCAAACCATGAAGGCTGGAGCGTTGGGCACTCACAATACACTTGGAGTGGCACGTGCCCAAAATGCACGTTACCTGCTCGCTTCAACCAGTGAAATCTACGGTGATCCCCTTGAACATCCCCAAAAAGAAACCTATTGGGGACATGTAGATCCAATTGGAGTCCGTTCAGTATATGACGAAGCCAAACGCTTTGCCGAAGCACTGACCATGGCCTACCACCGCTACCACGGAATTGATACCCGAATTGTCCGCATTTTTAATACTTATGGCCCAAGGATGAGATTGGACGATGGGCGGGTTGTTCCGAATTTTATCCAGCAAGCCTTACGTGGAGAACCCCTCACGGTTTATGGGGATGGTTCACAAACGCGTAGTTTCTGTTATGTGGACGACCTGATTGAGGGAATTTACCGGTTATTAATGTCCGATGAACATTTACCGGTTAATATTGGCAATCCTGCTGAAATTACAATACTAGAATTTGCAGAAACCATAAACCGCTTGGTCGGCAACCAGGCTGGCATCATCAGGAAAGATCACTTGCGTTTAGGGGATGATCCCCAACGACGCCGCCCCGACATTACCCGAGCAAAGGAAATTTTGAAATGGCAGCCAACAATTTCATTGGAAGAAGGCATCAAAAAAACAATTCCTTACTTCAAAAAGAAACTGGGATTGGAATGATTTTGACAAATACCCGTGAACGGACCCGTTTCATTCGTTTTGCGATTGTTGGAGCGGTTGGGGCAGTCATTGATTTTGGCGTTTTTAATTTTCTCACCCATTCTTTTCCTTACTTTCGCGATAACGCGGTCTTTGCACAGGCAATTTCCTTTACTCTGGCCGTTTTCAGTAACTTTACCTGGAATCGGCTGTGGACCTACCCGGACTCTCGTAGCAAATCTCTCATTCGACAATGGACACAATTTGTGATTGTCAGTGTAATCGGTTTAACGATCCGCACTCCAATCTTCTTATGGTTAGAAGGCTTCTTGATACGCTTGATTTCAGGTTGGTTTCCAAAAGATACGGTAACGCCTGTTGTGATTGCACACAATATCGCTTTGGCGGTCGTTATTGGAACGGTAATGATATGGAACTTCATTGCCAACCGATATTGGACTTACAATGATGTCAATGCTTAAAGAATAGATCAAAATGACGGAAGCGCCAGCTGATAATTCTTCTTTCACCCCTACCAATATTCGCTCCTTGCGGGAATTAATTGATCTTGTTTCCGGAAGGAGCATCAAAGAACAGATTCCCCAAGAAGATGCTGGCTACGCCGAAGTTTTACCGTTTCCCTTTCTGGCATTGGTCGGTCAAAGGGAAATGAAAATTGCCCTCTGCCTCACACTTATCAATCCGGAGATTGGCGGGGTTTTGCTCATTGGTCCGCGTGGTACTGGTAAAACAACCGCCGTTCGCTCCCTGATCGATTTGTTGCCGCCAGTTGAACGAAGTGCCTGTTTTTATGGCTGCCTGCCCGAGGACATTGAGGCATTTGGAATGGATGGCGTTTGTCCCGATTGTGCCAAAAAATTTGCCGAGGGTAAACCGCTAACCATTCAAGACCGCGTAAAACTGGTCGAACTACCGCTCAATGCCAAGCTGGAAGACGTGATTGGCGGTATTGATGAACGGGCCGCAGTACATGACCGATTGAAATTAAAGCGCGGCATCCTCGCCCATGCCGATTTGAACATCCTCTATGCTGACGAGGTCAACCTTCTGGCAGATGAGATTATTGACGCCATATTAGATGCGTCGGCCAGCGGCAATTACACCGTTCGTCGCGGCCCGGTCAGCGCCACTTACCGGGCAAGATTCACCTTGATTGGTTCCATGAATCCAGAAGAAGGCAATCTACGCCCACAAATCATGGATCGCTTTGGATTGCGAGTGATCGTCAAAGGATTGGATGAACCCCAAGAACGACTGGAAGCCTATCGCCGTACACATCTATACCGCCAAAATCCGCGGAAGATGGTTTCCCTCTATCAAGCCGAATCGGCATTGGCAGCCGAAGAAATTGCACTTGCCAAACAAATTCTCTCCAGTGTTGAACTGCCAGAGGAGGTTGCCAGACAGGGCATTCAACTGATTCAAAAAATGCAAATAGACTCACTCCGCGCCGAAATCACATTATTTGAAGCGGCCCGTGCTTACGCAGCTGCCGATAATCGAATGATAGTAACCAGTGAGGATTTGCGTCAGGTTGCCCCAATGGCATTGCGTTTGCGCCGCTCCCGTTTTATGAATGATTACTTTCAGGGACGAAAAGAAGAAGAACAGGAAATTGAAAAGCAAATTAGTGAAGTAATAAAAGAATCGATTAGAGAGGGTTGAGAATGAGCGAAATTTCACATCGAAATCGGATGGAAATTTGTCTAAGCGGCGACCTTGCCGATCGTCCTCCGGTAGCTCTGTGGCGGCATTTTCCTGTGGATGATCAGAAACCCGAATCTCTTGCAGCTGCAATTACCCAATTTCAAAACATCTATGATTTCGATTTTATCAAGGTGACGCCGGCTTCTTCATACTGTATCAAGGATTGGGGGGTTTCGGATGTGTGGCGCGGCAACCCGGAAGGCACCCGCGATTATCAAGAACCAGTCATTAAGAATTTTGAAGACTGGGAAAAATTAGAGGTGTTAAATCCGCGCCAGGGATATTTGGGCCAAATGCTTGATTGTCTCAAATTGCTCATCAAGGAATTTTCAAAGTCAACCCCAATCATCCAAACCATTTTCAGCCCTCTTTCGCAAGCCAAAAATTTAGTCGGCAAGCACGATTTGTTATATCATATCCGCGCCTGCCCAGAGGCGGTCGAAAAGGGTCTTGAAATTATCACGCAGACGACGCTGGCATTTGTGGAAGAATTGAAGAAAATTGGTATAGATGGGATTTTTTATGCCGTTCAACATGCTCAATACAATATCTTATCGGTTGCAGAATTTCAAACCTTTGGGCGTTATTACGATTTACAGATTCTCGACGCAGCTAAATCCCTCTGGTTAAACATAGGTCATATTCACGGCGAAAATATCATGTTTGATCAGGTTGACGATTACCCTGTGCAAGTACTCAACTGGCATGATCGCCAAACCCTACCCTCACTGAGCGAAGCCCAAAATCATTTTAAGGGGATTGTTTGTGGGGGATTAAAACAATGGGAAACGATGGTTTTAGGTACACCCGAAGCAGTATTACAGGAAGCGAAAGAGGCTATTTCCCAAACTTCAGCCAGGCGTTTTATTCTGGGTACAGGCTGTGTAATTCCTGTAATAACTCCTCATGGCAATATATTAGCCGCCCGGCGCGCAGTCGAAACGCAAAGGCAATGAGTAACCCTCGCATTATTTCCGGGAAAGCGAGAGGAATGCGCTTGCAGGGTGTGCCGGGCAACATCACACGGCCGATCACTGACCGCGTGAAAGAAGCCCTGTTCAATATCATTGGAACGGACATCCAAAACGCATCATTACTGGATTTATTTGCCGGCACCGGCAGTGTAGGCATAGAGGCTCTGAGTCGAGGGGCATCCTTTGTTCACCTGAATGATATTCATCGGCTGGCTGTTGCAACCATTCGTGCCAACCTGGAACACACCCGGCTCAAAGAAAACGCAAAAGTAAGCCAGCAGGATGCTTTCTCCCTTCTCTCCGGTGTCCCTTCACAACCATTTGACTATATTTTTATCGCCCCCCCGCAATATAAAAATCTTTGGAAAGAAATTTTATTCAAACTGGATCAAAACCACGAATGGCTGGCCAGTGATGGCTGGGTGATCGTTCAAATAGATCCTGTGGAGTATGAAGAACTGGCTCTCAATAACTTCAGCGAGTTTGATCAGCGTCGTTACGGCAGCACGCTGCTTGTTTTTTATGAAAAAAGCAAGAAGTAATCAATTCGAAAAATCGATTCTCAGACGCTCGTGCTCATCATACCAGTAATGCGCAAAAAAGATTTCTCCACCCTGCTCGGCTTTTAATACTTTGGGGATTAGAATCGGCAAATCTTCCACCAAAGGATATTCGGTCAAGTGATCCACGGGTATCCACTCCAATTTACCTTCTTCGGAATTTTGGAGAGATTGTTGATCGGTTTCCCCCCGAAAAACAAATAATCCGATCCCAGTATCCTCCCCTGCATCAACCATCACGATTCCACACAGCCTTAGTTCCGCTACATCCAGTCCGGTTTCTTCCTTCAGTTCGCGCCTGGCTGCGGCGAGAACATCTTCTCCGCGCTCGATATGTCCCCCAATGCCGTTGTACAGGTTCGCCCAAATTCGCTTTTGTGGATGGCCTTTAATCAGCAACAATCGGTCTCCCCGTGTAATGAAGATCAATGTACGCGGGATTATACGAAACCGATTGTTGCTGACACCTTGGTCTTTTTTGGGCATGATGAGTTTTAACTCAAGAACATGGGAACGCCCATAAAATCCCGAATTTTTGGTTTGTAATTTTCAATATCGTAATAGGCAGGAACATCCACTCGTTTTCTGCCCGCCAGAACCATCTCAATCGGTACGGTGGTGTATTTTCCACCATGTAAGGCTACCATTTTACCGGTTTCATTGCGTCGAATCAGTTGCACTGCCATCGTGCCGAAAGACATTGCCACCATTCGATCTAAAGAGTCAGGGGCACCTGAACGCATCAAATATGCCAGTTGCTGATACATGGTATGTTGACCGGTCAGGCGTTTGATCTCCTCACATACAATCTGACCGATCCCCCCCAATTTGCGGTGCCCAAAGGGATCCGCTTCTCCGCTTTCGACAACTTCCCCGCCTTCCATGACTGCCCCTTCGGAAATTGTCATTATTGCATAATTGGAGGGGTTACGGCGCTTGTCAGCCATCAGGAAATCAGCCAACTTTTGCATGTTAAACGGTACTTCAGAAATAATCGCACGGTCAACGTAAGCCAGGTAGGCTGTGATAAGACTGGTTTCTCCAGAATTTCTCCCAAACAATTCAACCACGCCGATTCTCTCGTGAGAGCCAACCGAGGTACGCATATTGGTGATAAACTCAACGCTACGGGTTACTGCAGTTGAGAAGCCAATACAGTAATCAGTGCCAAAAATATCGTTATCCATCGTCTTCGGGCATGCCACAATCGGAAAACCCTCTTTGTGCAATCGGACTGCAAAGGATAAGGTATCATCCCCGCCAATCGGCACCAACACGTCAATCCCTAAATTTCCCAACACCTCAAGCACATAATCGGTGTAATCAATTTTTTCTTCACCGGCAACTTTTTTGCCGTAACTGGAGTTTTTGAGAAAGTCCGGTGCATCTTTTGGTGATACTCGCTGAGGATTCGTACGGGAAGTATGTAAAACAGTTCCACCTGTTCGGTCTATGGTGCGAACATCTTCCTCATGCAATTCCCGCACATAATACTCGCGTGTGGAAGGCTCGTTCTGGTTGTAATGCAGTAATCCTGCCCATCCTCGTCGAATACCGATTACACGGTAACCCTGCTCTAAAGCGTTCATCACAACCGCCTTAATGCAGGGGTTCAATCCCGGCACATCACCACCGCCGGTCAGAATACCGAGAGTCTTTGTCATGTTTACCTCCACATGGAAAAATAATAATGTCTTATGATGTCTTTTGGTGAGAATAAGGAATCTGGAAGGTTACAACTGTGCCGCTCCCAATACGAGACTCAAGATTAAAATAACCACCCAGCATCTCAACTCGTTCTTTGATCAGCTTCAGCCCCAACCCCCTGCCGCTCATTGCTTTGGAAGGATCAAATCCCTTTCCGTCATCTCGGGCCTGTACCTTGATCAATTTTGGTTCCATTATGATTGAGATTTCAATCTTCAATTTACGGGGTAAATCCGCATTATGCCGTGCGGCATTTCCAATGATTTCCTGCAAGGAACGGAAAATCAACACTTCAATATAGGGTTCTAAACGCCCTTCTGACCCCATGACATCAAGTTTTGTTTCAATTCCGCTTTCGTTTTGAAAATTCTCGATGTATCGCCTCAGCGTTGGGAATAAGCCAATGTCATCCAGCATCATTGGTCTCAAATCCGTAATAAACAAACGGACTTTTTGAAATGTGCTCAATGCAGAAGCCTTGAGATTCTCTAATTCCTGTTTGGCCCGAGTCGGATCAATTTCAAACAATCGGCTGGCAATCTCGGTTTGAACGATAAAGTTCGAAAGTGCCTGTGCAGGCCCGTCATGCATTTGCCTTGCAAGTAGCTGACGCTCTGCTTCCTGAGCATCAATTAATTTTTCCAGCAATGCAGTACCTCGTTGGGCACCAAAACTGCCAGTACCTTCTTCCAGGAATTTTTTTGTATTCTCAATAAAAGCCAGGATTTCTTCCAAATTTTTCTTTTCTATTTGCAGTTTTTCAAACTGGTTTTTTTTGATGAACATGTTTCGCTGCGAATCGATCATTTCATCATACGCCCTGGTAATATCTTCTTTTGACATTTTGTCAAGTTGGGCTTTAACCATGTTCAATTGGGCCGTTTTTTGCCTGTTTAATTCACTTAACTTATTGAGTTCTAAATTTAGTTGATTGAGCATCAACTCATTTTCTTTTAATTTTTCTTGGTATTTGCTGTCCACCGCTTGTAATTCAGAAATATATTCAGTTTGAAAATCCTGGCTGCTCAAATGATCACTCATAGAAAACCTCTTTTCTGAACAACTTGAAAATCATGCCAAGTATAGCATAACCTGCGATTGGTGTTATAAATTTTTAGAATAATTCCTTGCCAGATGAAACTCAATCCGCGCGCGGAAGTACTAGGAAAATATGGACATTATTAAAAGTTTCAAGGTATTGCAAGTTGCTGGAATCTTTCGGGTTTTGATACAGGTCAATCAAATTTTCCTGATCCTGTTCCAATAAAAGATAGCTGGCGCCAAATTTGCTGGCCGCTGCAAGCGAATGGTTTATATCCCCATCAGGGATGACAATACTGGGCATCCTGGTCGCCCAGTAATAACCGGGCGGATTGTTGACCATACCCAACGCATCGTTGGTTATACGAAGTTCGCCTAATCTTTGTGCGACCTTCTGATATCGCTCAATACTTCGATTCCAGATCGGATCATTCCCACCCCCCAATACACGTTGTTGGAAAAACCAGATTGAGATGCCGGTATTTACCAAAATCAGAAAAAGGCCAAACAAGGAAATCGCAAAGGATAAATTCCAGCCACGGATCTTTCTCATCCACAAAATCCATTGTTCAAGACCAACAACTGCCATGACCCAGAAGAAAATCTGAGTCGCTGCACCAGAATGTAAAAAACCACCGCGGGAACCCGCAAAGGGAAAAACAATCGTCATGATTCCTAAAATTACACCCCACATTAGTATTCCAAACTTTACCATGGCCAGTTTTCTTCTGCTCCAAATCGCCAATAAAATGAGTGGAACAAGGACTACTGACCCCTGAACCGCTAGGAAGTTCTGAAGATTTATTCCCAACGCATTCACCCTCGCCTTGAAGATGGCTTCCCATCCCGATTTCAGCCAGTATGAAAAATTCAAATGATCGTTTGGATAAGAATAAAGTTCATTGTAATCAGTCAACCAGAGACTTTTAGTATTGCCGGGCGGGAACAATCCCCCAAAAAACAACCAATTTCGATAGTACCACGCTCCGGTCAAAACAAGATATCCAGCAAGTAAAACAACAGTCCCCATTATGGCTACGCGCAATTTATCTGGCAAATTCCACGGATATGTCCTCCCAATCACAATCCCCGCTGCTGCAAACAACCAGAGCAAGCCGTCTGCCCGCGTCAAATGCATCCATCCGGCTATCAAACCCAACAGGAAAAATCTTTGTAAACTATCCCAATTTCCCAACCACCTGAAATTCGCCAGGAAGGCAACGATGACGAACAGACCTCCTCCAATCATGTACGGAACAAATGTTTCCGGCAGCGGCAGGTAGATTATGTAAATTCCGGGTATTACCGCCAGCCCGCCTGCAATCCATGCATACCCCGGGTTTTTTAATAAGCATCTTGCCATATAAACACTCAACACGGGCAGCAAACCGGTCAATAATATAAATGGCAGTTTAGCCCAGAAGAATAGAGCCGAACGCCCAATCCACATGCCGAAAAAAGCAAGCAAAGAGGGCAACGGCATCCAGTAAGTAAAGGCTGGAAATGGCAAACCTTTTGGCTCGGACAAATAATTCCACAGATACGGTTCGACAAAACCTTTTCCTTCAAAGATCTGCAGACCGCCAACCGTGTAATAAGCCACATCCATGTAACCCGGTCCCTGTTGAAACAGCGAACTGATTGCGACAAAAAACACTCCCGCTGAATACCAAAACCAATAGGTATAAAGGATTCTTTTTACAACCTTCCAACCCCTCATGGCTTTTCCCTGAATTGAATAATTTCCAAATCACCGATCAGAGTAAGGTTAGTTTGCAGGTAATTTTTGGATAGCGCTTCAAGCACTGGATGTTGTTGTCCAGTTTGCTCAAATTCTTCAATCGCTTTTTTAAAGACCACAAAAAAGAAACTATCTTTCCCCTCAATTGCCTTTGAAAAATCTTTGACCGGATAGATTCCCATCGCATGTTGAGTAGCCATAGCCAAAGTATCATTAGGAGAACCCGGCTCATCTGCCAGAAAGGCAGCCTCACGCTCCTCATCATAATATCGCATCGGAAAATAACTGAGTTTATTATCATGCAAAACAAACAGACTGCTGTTTTGCGGAAGATTTAGATAATACACTGCCTGGCGAAAAGGTGAACGCGGAAATTCGTTGAACGTATAAAAAGAAGGCAAGGAAATAAGCGCAGTTAACAGATAACCACCGAGAAGGAACGCGCCGATTCCTCGCTTCCATTTCAGAATAATAAATCGTGAAGCAGCAAGGCAGTAAATGACATTGGAAAGAATAAAAACCCGCGTAACAAAGACTGGTTGCATTAGATAAGAAAGAATAAATAATGTCAGTGGAAACCCTATCACAAGCAGACCCACCAAGTCAATGAAAGAATGATTATTCCGATCTTTCCACAATTCCCAGAGGATAACAAAAAATAATTGGGCGCTGACTACCGCAACAATTGGAAGTAAAATACCCTTCAGGGGCAGATTAGCATGAAACAAGATCACCGATTGAAGAATTTCTACAATCCCCGGCCGTGGAGTCCAGAACGCTCGTTGAACTTTGGCAATTTGACCGGGTAGAAAGAAAGCCCATGGCAAGTACACCAATCCAATCCACAGTTGAGCTTTGATCAGCTGAGTGTGATCATTCCACCGCTTCTTCCCCAACAAGTAAATGTTACCCCATATCAAACCAAACCCTGCCAGCGCATGACTATAAAGGGCAATGATTCCGCTGATAATCAACCCAATCCAAAGTAATTTTCGTGAATTTTTCTCCTCGAATATTCGATAGAAAAACCAGTAATAGGCCATCTGCCCTACCATCAGTAAGGCATACATTCTCAGGTCCTGACTGTGATAAATTTGTAAAGGCGAAAAGGCGAGTAAAAGGCTGGCGACAAGCGCAGCGCGCACTCCAAACATCCGCCGGCAAAGATCAACGGCTATCACCCAACCAATTAGGGATAAGCCAACACTAAGCAATCTTAAAACCGCCAGCTCGCTGCTCAAACCCAGCCAAAAATGAAGTAAAAAATAATACAAGGGAGGCATGGTGTCAGCCGCTGTCCCTTGAATGATGTTTCCCAAACTCTGACGGGCAAGAAAGATGCTGAATGCATCATCATATTGGATTTCCCGACTGTTAATTCCAACCAGACGCAATCCAATTGCCAGCAAAAAAGCAAAAATGAAGAAAAGCTGCTCTTTTTTATTCATGCCACTGGTTAGGGGGCGTTTTGTTGTTGAAGCGAATCAAACCATAAATGTGGCGGCCTGACCGCCCACCAACGATTCCAGTAAAGACAGATTAATAAAAATATTGGTAAAGGTAAGAACATGACCGGGCTTTGGATCGGTTGATAATTCATCTCTACAGTAGAGAGAAAAATCTCCCAGATTCCAATAAAAAGCAGGAACATGGCAATGACGGAAATCACAACTCCCCGATTCTGCCATCGTTCAACCCAAACCGCGAAAGTCAATACCAGTGCCGGATAAGCCACAATGAAATTACCCGGATCGGTTTGCAGCCCAACCCAAAAACTGAGTGTCAAGGTAAGGCAAACAGTCCACACAAAAGCCCGGAACTCGCTTTTCCGGTTAATGAACCACTCCAAGATCAGAATCAACACGGCAACCCCCGAAATGACCCTGCCAAGGCGTTCACCACCCTGCGGAATGATTGCCTCCATCGCAGCCGGTAAGGTGCCGGGCGGATTATAGGATGGATATCGCAGTATTTCCCGTAAATTCTGGAGGATCCAGTCTGGAATCAAAATTACCGCAAGCCCAATCAAAAAACCCATACTGATCGAAAACCACACGATAATTTTCCAACGCCGATGACTGGCAGCCCAAATACACAAAAAAACAATAACAAGCAATACTACCTGAGGTTTGATGGTAATTAATCCCATTAAAATGCCAGCCAATTCATCGTTGCCCGCACGAACGGCAAGTAAAATTGCCACAATTGCCAAAGCAATCAATATGACTGCATTTCCCAAAATCACAGGTCGCAAGGCGTGGTACCAAAAAACCGAAAAGAGCAAAAAGATAGTCAGAATAAGCGGTCTGGGTCGCCAGCGGACCAACCTTAAAGAAAGGAATGCCATTAAAATCAAAGCAGATTCGAGAACTGCCATCCACACAGCGCGGGCAAGGTTGTAATCCGATATCATTGCAAAGGGCAAAAAGATAAAAATCGAATAAAGCGGATAGGCAACCCGTAATTCGTGTTCACCTGGTTGTGCGGCTCGACCGTACACCATTGTTTGAATTCGAAGAGCTACTTCATCCGAATAGGGGCTTAACCCGTCCTCAAAAAATGATTTTGTCCCCATCCAATGAACCAGGAAATCATTACCTCCTGGATTTTGTGTCGTATAACGGTAATTACCCCACACCAACAAACCAAATAAGCCAATGCCCAGAACCAAAAGCACTATAATTAAGAAGGATGAATTTCGTGACATTGTATTGGATTCTCCTCAAAGTGCTCAACATCCCCTGATCAATTATAATTCACGCCAGAATGAATACCAAAATTTCACTTGCCCAATTTGAAGTTCAAATCGGAAAGCCCGAGCAAAACTTTCAAACTGCTTTGGGACACATAGAACAGGCTGCCAGTTATGGATCTTCATTAATTTTATTGCCTGAATTGTGGAGCAGCGGTTACGACCTTCAAAACAGCCGGGATTATGTGGACATCAATCAAGATATCATCAATCGGCTGAAATTGCTATCGCGGAAGTTTAATATCGCCATCGGTGGTTCTTATATCACCTGCGACGAAGCGGGCTGCCACAATACTTTTCTGATTACCTTGCCCGATGAATCCGTAACTTCTCCTTACCATAAAGTCCATTTGTTCCGTCTGCTGGATGAACATCAGTATTTTAAGGCGGGCAACCAATTCGTAAGCGTTGATTTTGACTGGGGGAAGGCCGGCCTGGCAATTTGTTACGATCTTCGCTTCCCTGAACTGTTTCGCTTCTATTCAAAAAGCGGTGCATTTTGCATTTTGATTGTCGCCCAATGGGGGGCAAAACGAGCGGAACACTGGCGAACATTCCTCAAAGCCAGAGCAATTGAAAATCAATTGTTCATTGGAGCGGTCAATGCCATTGGAATGGTTGGCAACAATTCTCTGGCTGGGTATAGCGCGGTGATTTCCCCCTGGGGAGATGTTCTGGTGGAAGGTAGCCCCGACAAAGAAGAATTAATTACTGCCGAAATGAACTTTGATCTCATCGAGGAGGTCAAACAACACTTAAATTCCGGGCAGGATCGCAGGGATGATTTATATAAGCGTTGGTTTAATCAATTTATCTAAGGTGTCGAACTCTGTTCACGAACAATCACAACGCTGACCGCATCCCGATAATACTCTTTCCATCCGTTTTCGATCAGCCTTGTTACAACTGGTTGTTGAGGTTCGATCAAAAACCATCCAATTTCCCATTTTTCCACAAGTTTTTCCCACCCATCATTGGCGTTGACAATCTTCAGCCATTCGATGAGAATGTCGTCACCGAATAAATCAGTCCTTCCATCCACAAAGACCGTAGTTTCAGGTAAATTCCAGATCAAATAACCACCCCATCCGTAACTATTCAACATGTTTCCTGTCGGAATACCTTTTGCCTTCAAGTATGCAACCGCTCGTTGAGGATAAAATTGAGATTCATAGGTTGTCATTACAATTGGATGAGTAACATAATACCATTTCAGAATTGCAATCACTCCCAACAATCCGACAATCAAAAAATTTACCGTATAACGAAAGCCCGCTGACAGGGTTGATTGACGAATGATTTTATGGCCAAACCTATCAAGCCATATTTGCTTCAGGTTACTACCAATATCCGTCAAAATTTCCGGCAGGTGATTGGCAACAACCAGCGTAGAAAAAACCGCAAATAGGGCAAAATTGCGCTTCGCAACCAGAGCCAGATAAGCAAACCCTAAAAAGCCAGCTAACTCAAAACCACTTACGTTCTTATGGGTAAGCGCAAAGGAAAAAATAACCGCAAATAACAACAGAACGAATGGCTGCATCGCAAGTTGATGGAAATTGGGAGAAGCCCACTCGTCAATTAAGGTTTGCAGCACTTCTACTCCCACGGTCCTGAATGGAATGATCAAGGTATTAAACCCATTAGGATTGATCACAACCCCAATACCAGCCAATAAAATCCAGGTAAAGAATTTTTTCAGTCTGTGGAGATTTTCCTGGCTACGGCGAGGAGACAATATAAAAGTTTGAAAAATTTCTCCAACAAAAAGGAAAATCAACAATAGAATACCCAAACCATAGCCACCATGCAGATTCGACCAAAGAACAAACAGAGCAAACATCCATCCCAGCGCAGGGCCGCCTGATCGATCGCGGTATTTCAAAACTAATCCCAGTAAAATGGTGAACATCAATTGAGAAAAAATTTGGGGTCGAGGTGACCAGATGAAGGAACTGATGATTGCAGACAGTATGACAAACCACGCCTTGAAAATAGCCCCTCCCCGTATGGTGCGGTACAGGATAGCCATCGTAGCGGTCGCTGTCAGGGCAACAACAAATCCCAACCCCCAAAAGCCGCCATTTTTATAAAACCAGTAGAGGATTACCTCCCCTAACCACGAATGATTAATCCACACTTCCCCCTGCCTTGAAAAGGAAAATATATCTCTTAGAAGTGGAACCCCCGTTTGCAGCATGTATTCCCCAGCTTTTAAATGCCACCATGTGTCGCTATCCAACGGTACGCGAATCGCAATAATGAAAACCAACAAGAGTGTCACCCAAAACATTAGATTTTCTAGATTTTTTTGATTGGCCTCAGTGGGGTTCATCAATTCTGGTTACCTGCCTGAACAAATAGTTTTTCAAATTCAACAATTTTCAGGGGACGAGATAGGTCATAATAAATCAGAAAATCACCAATTTGTTTTTCATTCCACCCGATTCCTTTGTCTTTTAATAGCCAACGCAGTTTTTCATCCAATGCAGGATTACGGGTAGTGATTAACGCCACCTTATCGGATGCCTCAACTTGCTTGGTGTAGAGAGGATAACGATCATCCCTCTCGGTATATCGTAAATCGGGGTGATATGGAAATCGAGGGCTGAAAATAATTTCCTCGTTCGTGAGGAATGCCAGAGGATAAGCCACCCAATAATTTGAGTAACCTCTTACTTCTCCCTGTTCCTTCAGGAATTGAATCACTTCAGGCATTGCCCGCATATCTACCCGTGCGGGCGCATAAAACTGCGTTGTCAGACCGGGAGGGTTTATTAACGCGCATTGAATATTTCCCCAAAAATTAAACAGCGAAATCACGCCGATCAAAGCAAGACTTGAGTTTTTTTTCTTCCCCCACTCATCGAAAACCTTCCCTGCCGAGAGACTCATAATCATCCATAAGGGTAAAAAGTATCTGCCGCTTGGGTCAACCCCAAAAGAAGTGAACACAAAACCAATGAACAAAGTCAGAAAAACACCTTCAAGTATCCACTTCAATGATGAGCTCTGAGGCAATTTAAACCAATTCCACAATATTTTTCCCCACAGAATCAATACAAAGGGAATTAAAGGTAAGCCAAGCCAGCTGACATCCCAAGGCGGACGCAATCCCATAGCCGCCGGCAACCCTAACACAATGAAGTAGAAAAGATGGTTGAGTGACCGCAGAAAAAAAGGTTCGCTTTCAACCGCTACCGCAGCGCCAAACAGCTCAGTAATTAAGTTGCTCCACCCGTTCTGTATAGCAAAAATCCACCATGGTAAAGACCCAAGTAATAATCCTCCCACCAGCTGGAGGATAATGGCAACTTCAAATCGCCATTTCCTACCCTGTAGAATATGAAAGCATAACCACGCCCCCGCTGGAATACTGTAAACAAGGGTTAATCCATTTGCCCATAATCCAAAGCCGCACAGAAAACCCCATGTAAACCATAGCCAAGCCGAGTTCTTTTTATTCTTCTCTTGCAACATACGGGTATTGATCAGGATTAAGTTCCCAATTAATAATGCTTCTCCATAACCGCCGAGACTTACTGTGGTGTAGAGTGTGGTGTTTACCGGCGGAACAGCCATTAGGAAGGCCGCGATCAATCCCGCGCGATAAGAATCGAAAAATAGATAACCCACCCAATAGGAAGTTAAAATGGTAAAAAGATATAAAATTATCTGAACAAGCCTGATTCCCCACACACCCTGACCAAATATCTTGAAAACACCCGCCACAAGAAAAGCATCCAAACTCCCCATGTATGCCTGACCATAAAAAAAGATTGGTTTTTCCCCCATCAAAATGTGGCGCGCCATGAGACCAACAATCGCCTCGTCTGCGTTGAACGGAAAGACATCCGCCAGGAGCAAAGCAATTTTTAAGGATAAACCAAGCAAAATTACAAAACCTAAAAGAAAATATCGTTTCATTGGAATAATGGAAAACTCGAGTATTCCCTTTTAGAAAGATGGTTATATTATTGTATTCAGGTTTGGGTTTCTACGCCAAACACATTTGTCAGGGCAAAATCGGATGAGTAAAAACTTTCAGACCAACGCCCCACTAATCTTCATCATTTTTCTGTTCAGCATCTTGTACTTTTTGGGAATCAATGAAGTGCCTTTTCATCCGGACGAAAGCACCCAAATTTTCATGAGTCGAGATGTCCAGATATTCTTATCTCAACCTTCATTATTATTTTACAATCCAGACCACCCCGAATATTTGCGCCAAAAATACCGATTGATCGATCCACCTCTCAGCCGATGGGTCATCGGTATTGCGCAATTGATTTTTAATTTACCGCCGCTTCCATCCGATTGGGATTGGTCAAGAACCTGGGAAGAAAATTTACAAAATGGAGCATTGCCATCCAAAGACAACCTGTTTATTTCTCGTTTATCAGTATCTTTCGTTTTCCCTTTATTACTTTTTCTCGCTTTTCGCACAGGTGAAAGAATTGGTGGCAAGTCAACTGCATGGCTGAATCTCACTTTTACTGCAACCAATGCGCTTATCTTACTTCACACCCGCCGCGCGATGGCGGAGAGTCTGCTCCTGTTTTTCACAAGTCTTTCAATTTATTTTTTTATTAAAGAGAAAAAGTCTGCATGGGTAACTGCTTGTTTTGTTGCGCTGGCATTCAATGCAAAATACTCCGCAGCACCATTATTCCTGGCGGGTTTGATTGGTTGCCTCTTGATCCCCATAAAACTGCGAGTTCCTATTCGTCAAATCCTGAAAAGCGTTGTATTATACTCAATCATCTTTGTTTTGATTACCTTACTTCTCAACCCCGTACTGTGGTCCACTCCCTTTGAAGCCATTAAGGCTGCTTTCACAGAACGCCAGTCTTTGTTATTTGCCCAAACTGCAGCCATTGGCGGATACAATCCAGCCCAAACCCCGCAAACCATTCCGGCCCGCCTTTTAGCATTCATTGCTCAGGTGTATATTGCCCCGCCAGCCATTGCGGATGTAGGTAATTATCTGGCAGCTACCGAAACGCAAACCAAAATTTACTTTTCCCGCCCATGGAACAACTTAACCAATGGATTTTTTATTGGGGGATTCTTTTTTGCCCTTTCACTAATTGGCCTGATTTGGATGATTCGTGATGCATGGCGTTCAAGGCAAGAACTTGATAATCCTGTTATCCTTCTTTTGATTACATTCGCATTGCAACTAGCCGGTATTGTCACAGGCATCCCTCTTTCGTTTCAACGCTACTATATTCCCTTGTTACCTTTCCTGACCATATTTATGGCTTTCGCTATCACCAGCGGAATTCATCTAAGCGTGAATAGCGCCAAAAGTAAGAAATGGTAGATATAAATAAAAACAGGCATGGTTCAAAACCTGAAACCATGCCAGAAAATCAATCCCCAACAATTGAAGTCTAAATCATCTCGCCTATCAAATATGCTTATAGTAAACCCGATGATTTTTATAGGGTATACCGCCCACATTGATCAAATCCTTCCGCATTTGAACCGCGGTTTCCGCTACCTGGGTTAACTCAAAATGTTCAAATCCAAATTCTTTAATGGTTTTATCCATTTCAGAATACAACAGGGCATTTCCACCCCGCCCCTGATATTCTGGCAAAATTCCAGCACCATTTAATGAAACCCACTTGGTTCTTTTCATTTCTGCCAGTAAATCAATAATTGCCCACGGCGTAAGTCGTCCTTTGGCTCGCTGCAAGGCAGCAGAAACATCCGGGAAACCGAACAGGAAACCTACAATTTTTTCCCCGTAAAGGATAACTTTGATCAAACGTGGGTCGGCAATGGTTAACAAATTTTGAACCACAAAATCAATTTCCCGTTGAGTCAGGGGGTAATACTCCCAATTGTTTACGAAAGTCTTATTGTAAGCCTCTCCGATCTGATAGGCGTATGCTTTCAATTCCTTTCTATTGGTGAAGGTTACCACCCTAAAAGTACCCTTTTCCTTCACACGTTGAGCAACCAGATGCACCTTTTCGGGCATTTTGAAAGAATCTCGATGAAGGTAGCAGGAAACAAAATCCACTTCCTTTTGGAAACCAAGGTTCTCGACCAGTTTGACGTAATAAGGAGGATTGTAATTCATCATCACCATCATCTGACGGTGTTCAAATCCTTCAATCTGGATACCGTAGCCATCAAATGGACTTAAACCCTTTGGGCCGACGACTTCATTCAAGCCGCGCGCATGCGCCCATTCAAACACCCGGTTGAAAAGTGCATCTGCCACTTCCTGATCATCAACACATTCAAATAAATAAAACTGAGCCTGACGAGTGTCATGATACTCATTAAAGGGTTTGTTCTCTAGCGCACCGATCCGGCCGACCATCTCGCCGTTCATACGGGCAACAAAAAACTCCCCTTCAGAATGCTCATAAAAAGGGTGTTTTTTGGGATTCAGCATTAACTTGATATCACTCAGTATCGGGGGAACCCACTGAGGAATGTTTCGGTAAATTTTGAATGGGAATTCCACAAATTCATTGATCGCTTTCTTGCTGGATAAATCCACTTTTTCAATTGAAATCATCTTTCACCTCGCGGGTATAAATGATGAATGAAAAACTAATGATTGAGTATACTCCGATTCTCCTAATCAACAAGATGAAAAATCATTCGAAATTATTTTTACCCTGTAATTTGTTAGATATTTTTGGTATTATTGATAAAAAAGGTATTCTCATGACCAATCGTTTAATTCACGAAACTTCCCCCTACCTCCTGCAACACGCCCAAAACCCGGTGGACTGGTATCCCTGGGGCGATGAAGCCTTGCAAAAAGCCAGATTAGAAGATAAACCCATCTTTCTGTCCATTGGATACGCAGCCTGCCACTGGTGTCATGTCATGGAAGAGGAATCCTTCGAAGATCCGATTACTGCCAGTTATCTCAATCAACATTTTGTCCCCATAAAAGTTGACCGTGAAGAGCGCCCGGATCTGGATAACCTCTACATGAGCGCAGTAGTTTCCATGACCGGTCAGGGTGGTTGGCCGATGAGTGTATTTTTAACTCCAGACCTGAAACCATTTTATGGTGGAACTTATTTTCCACCGGTTCCACGCTACGGTATGCCATCATTTTTGGAAGTTTTACAGGGCATACAGCATGTTTGGCAAACCAACCGACATAATATTGATTCAGTTGCCCAAAAAGTCACTGAATATCTGCAGGAAACGAATCAATGGAAGACCTTCGCCGAACCCCAAATCCAAACCGACCTTTTAGAACAAGCTGCTCACGCACTGATCCAGCATTATGACCGCCAAAACGGTGGTTGGGGCAGAGCGCCAAAGTTTCCCCAACCAATGGTCATAGAATTTCTTCTCCACCGTCATTTGAGAAACCAACCACAAGCAATGGAAACTGCACGCCACGCTTTGGACGTTATGCAAAGCGGTGGTTTATGGGATATGGTTGGCGGTGGTTTTCATCGCTACAGCACAGATAGCCGGTGGTTAGTGCCACATTTTGAAAAGATGCTCTATGACAATGCATTGCTTGCTCAAACCTACCTTCATGCTTACCTGTTAACGGGTGATTACTCCTACCGCCGCACCTGCGAACGAACCTTGGAATTTATTTTACGTGAAATGACCCACCCATCCGGAGGTTTCTACTCCAGTCTGGACGCCGATTCGGAAGGTGAGGAAGGCAAATATTACCTCTGGACAAAGGCAGAGATTCTGGAGACTATTTCAAAACTTCCAGAACAAGAAATTTTCAAATCCACTTTTTCCCTCCCTGAAGAAGGTAATTTTGAGGGCAAAATCATTTTACAAAGTGTGCTGCCCCTCAAGACGCTGGCTAATCAGTTCGGTCTTTCAATCCAGGATTACCTTAAGCACTTAGACCAGCCTTTGGAAAAATTGCGCATTCTTCGCGAAAATCGTGTTCGACCTCAAACGGATGACAAAGTGATTGTTTCGTGGAACGCCCTTGCTCTTCGCGCCTTCGCTGAGGCAGGTCATTTTTTGCAGCGGCCCGATTTTTTACAAGCAGCCCAAAGAAACGCCGCCTTTCTGTTGGAAAACCTTGTTTCTGAAGATTTTCTCTATCGCACCTGGCGCAATGAAAAATCTGCAACCCCTGCTTTTTTGGAAGATTACGCCGGATTGACAGTTGCCCTGTTGACTCTTTATCAATTTGACGGCAATTCCCGCTGGTTTTCCGAATCGCAGAAGATTCTGGAATGGATGATCACCCGTTTCAGAGATCCAAACGGCGGATTCTTTGATACCTCCTCTCAATCTTCAAACACCATTGTCTTGCCAAAATATCCACAGGATAATCCAATTCCATCGGGAAATGCGCTGGCAGCTCATGCCATCATGCTCTACTCAGCATTTGAGGAAAATTCCCCTTATATGGATTTAGCCCTCGAATTGCTGGCCACCTTACAACAAACCGCAGCGGAATATCCCACAGCCTTTGCTTACTGGCTGCAAGTTCAGGATTATGCTGCTGGCCCGATTCAACAAATTGCATTGGTATACCCAACCTCGAAAAATCAACCCCATTTAGAATGGTTTGACCCCGAAGTGACCCCTTATCATCCCCGCCGCATTCTGGTACATTCTTCCCTGC
Organism: Bellilinea sp.; assembly: GCF_053501535.1. Taxonomy (NCBI): domain Bacteria; kingdom Bacillati; phylum Chloroflexota; class Anaerolineae; order Anaerolineales; family Anaerolineaceae; genus Bellilinea; species Bellilinea sp. The sequence goes on from NZ_JBRCOK010000048.1 coordinate 28,903, forward strand.
CCCTTGCAGAAAATGCACCCGGCGTATTGGAACACAAACCGGCTTTACAGGGTCTCCCGACTGCCTATATCTGTCAAAACTTTGCCTGTAAACAACCTTTGGTAGATTTAGAAGAATACAGCCGCACCATTTCCGAAGGGTTTGCATAAAAGCGCAACATCACTTCATTGAATACTTGTGGTTGATCGACTGGTAAGGCGTGACCAGCATTCTTAATAATGACATGCCCACAATTGGGTAATAACTCAACCAGGCGGCGCTGCAAATACAACGGGACGGTTGTATCACTTTCACCGCTGATTACCAGCACCGGATTGGTGATTTTGCCTGCCAGTTTACGACCATCAAAACGACTCAATTCAAGCATCGCTTTTCGATACACCTTTGGATCAGCCAGTCTAATACTTTCGATAAAAATCGCTCTGTAAAGACTTTTATCTTCGCCTGGAAAGACCCGCTTCGCGACAAGTTCTGCCTGAGCCTGTGGTGAAAGAAAAAACGCCCGCAGTCCCCGGCGTGTAAAGTAGTGGAATTCGCTCCATCCTTTAGGTCGTAACGCAGCAAAGGTATTCACCAAAATAGACATTTTGACAAATTCAGGATGCTCAGCTGCCAACTTTAACCCCACAACCCCGCCCATCGAAATTCCCAGCACCCCGATATTTTCAATTTGTTTTGAACGTAGAAGTTTAATCAAAGATTCAGCAACCCAATCGAAGTCCCAGCGCTTCCCATCAAAGTGGGATTTGCCAAATCCCGGTAAATCTGGCGCGAGAACACGATAACCCGCTTCCACCAGCGCGGGAATCTGAAGATACCACGACTCAGCATTGGCCCCTAAACCATGAAGTAAAAGAACTGGGAAGCCGTTTTGTTGACCCTCGTCTATAATATTCATGCAGTCCCTCCCATTGCGTTGTTTTTCACAATTTTAAGCTCGTATCTTGCTTCATCAAGTTTATAATACTATCAACACCTATGGAGGAACAAATGGAAAAATTTATTATTGAAGGCGGACATCCCTTACACGGTGAAGTAACCCCAGCCGGCAATAAAAATGCCGCACTGCCTTTACTGGCTGCCTGTTTGTTGACTGATGAACCGATTGTTTTACGCAATGTCCCTGATATTCTGGACGTGCGCACCATGCGCGCCCTGTTGGAAAGCCTGGGTGTAGAAATCAACCCACTCGAACCGCACACCTGGCGGATTCAGGCAAAAGTAATCCGCCCTGCCGATTTGGATCCCGACCTGACTCGAAAGATCCGCGCCTCCATCCTGCTTGCCGGACCAATGACTGCCCGCATGGGTGAATTGCGCCTGCCCCCGCCGGGGGGTGATGTCATCGGGCGCCGGCGGGTGGATACCCACATCCTTGCGCTTACCAAACTTGGAGCTCAGGTTACCTACGATCGTTATTTTTACTTCTCAGCCAACGGCTTAACCGGGGCCGACATTTTACTGGATGAAGCCAGTGTTACTGCAACCGAAAACGCCATTATGGCTTGTGTAACCGCCAAGGGACAAAGCATCATCCGCAATGCTGCTTCCGAACCCCATATTCAGGAACTGTGTCATTTTCTCAATACGCTTGGCGCAAAAATCGAAAATATCGGCTCAAACACGTTGCACATCACCGGTGTTGAAAAACTCCATGGCGGTGAATTTACTATTGGACCGGATTATTTAGAGGTGGTCAGTTTCATTGGGGCTGCTGCTGTTACCCATGGTGAAATCTGGATTCGCAATGCCGGCAACCAGTACCTGGATATGATTCGATTGGTTTTCGGACGTTTGGGCGTACACTGGGAAACCAGTGGAGATGATATCTTCGTCCCTTCGAAGCAGAAACTGGTTATTGAGCCCGATTTGGGGAATGCAATTCCAGAAATCAGCGTAATGCCTTGGCCGTCCTTCCCAACCGACTTGATGAGCATTGCTCTTGTGGTAGCCACCCAATCCAAAGGTACCGTACTTTTCCATGATTGGATGTATCCCAGCCGTATGTTCTTCACCGATAAACTCGTTGGTATGGGTGCTCAAATTGTCTTATGTGATCCGCACCGATGCATTGTTCAGGGACCTACCGAACTTTACGGCGAAAAAATGGAAAGTCCCGATATTCGCGCCGGTATGGCGCTGGTACTGGCTGCCCTTTCGGCGAAAGGCACATCGGTCATTCGCAATATCGGACAGATTGACCGTGGTTATGAGAAAGTAGATCAGAAGCTGGCAGCCTTAGGCGCTAACATCCAACGAGTGGTTGAATAACAAATCAAAAAATCCCGGAACCTCCGGGATTTTTTGATGATCATCTGTTTTAGTTCTTCTTGGCAGAAGCGTTTTGTACTACCTCTAAAAATTGATCCAGTATTTCGCGCAGCATTCCCTCGGGTAAGGCGCCAACCTGACGGTGAATCACCTTGCCGTTGGCAATAAATAGCATCGTAGGAATGCCCTGAACCCCATAACGCATTGCCCATTCGGGATTTTCGTCGGTATTTACTTTCGCGACAATTAATTTTCCAGCATATTCCGCAGCAATTTTATCCAGGATTGGGGCAACCATGCGGCAGGGACCGCACCAGGGTGCCCAGAAATCAACAATAACCGGCAAATTTGACTGAAGTACCGTTTTTTCAAATGCTGCATCCGTTACGTGTACTGGTTCTTTAATCATTCCTTTCTCCTCTCATCAGTTTTGATATAGTATACCATTCGAAAAAAATTCATGCTAATTTTGATGCTGAGTGAATTCAAAAGTTGCATAAAATATCAGACCTCTCAGATTTCGAGAGGTCTGAAAACAATCCTTAAAACCTGATCCTGAAAATCACTTGACTTTTACCGAAATGGTCTTCGGACGCATTTCCTCAGCTTTGGGTAATACCAGCGTGAGAATACCATTCTCATATTCGGCTTTGGCTTTTTCTACAACCACATCCACCGGCAATTGGATGGAACGGGTAACCAAGCCGCTGCGCCGTTCGCGGATATGGTAGGTGGCATCCTCCCGGACTTTTTCCTCCTTGACTTCTCCGCGAATGGTTAACACCTGGTTAGCCACGGACACCTGGATATCTTCCGGTTTTACACCCGGCAAGACGGCTTTGACTACCACTTCATCATTGGTCTGGTACATATCCACAGCCATCCAATCATATCCGCGCCAACCTTCCAGTTGACGGCTTAACATGTTGTCAAAAACTTGATCTACCATCGAACGTAAAGTTGCCATCTCTCGGAAGGGATCAAACAGGGTCAAGTCTGCCATACTCCACCTCCTTGATCATTAAAGTCGGCTTATCCTTTTGTATAAAACATAAAGATAAGAATATGACAAACGAAATATTAAAGATTTATAAAAACATTGCGGCTTAATCTGAATCTTTTTTGGATCCCTCGCGGGTAAAATCCACAAACCGATAGCCTACCCCTCGTTCTGTAAGAATATACTTTGGGTTTGCCGGATCTTTTTCTAATTTTTGACGAAGGTAATTGATATAAAGTCGTACATAGTGGGGTTCATCTCGATATTCATAACCCCAAACCTTTGAAAGCAATTGATCATAGGTCATCACCCAGCCAGCATTTTGCACCAGGTGATAAAGCAGACGGTATTCGGTTGGTCGCAGCTTAACCAGCTTGCCATCCACCCAGACTTCACGCCTGCCAAAATCAATTTTCAACCGATCATCAATCTCATAAACTTCTTTCGAACTAAAACCACTGGCTTCAGTTCGACGCAAGACGGCCCGCACACGGCTAACCAATTCTCTTGGGCTGAATGGTTTGGTTACATAATCATCCGCCCCTAATTCAAGCCCCCGCACGCGGTCATCCTCTTCTCCCTTAGCGGTCAACATGATCACCGGAACATTACTGATTTCACGAATCATTTTTAACACTTCAAACCCATCCAAATCCGGCATCATCACATCCAGAATGACAACGTCCGGCATCGCATCTCGCAGTTGATGGATGGCTTCCAAACCCCGATGCGCTTCTACCACCCTGAAACCATCGTGTTCCAGGTTTAAGCGGATGAAGCGCGCCATGCGTTCCTCATCATCCACTACGAGAATTACGCGATTCTTAAAATCCTCATCTTGAGACATGGGTTTATTCCCTTACGAAGGTAATGATTTCCTCTTCCTCGCTGGTTGGTAAAACCTCGATGAAGGTTACGCGACTCATAGGCCACATGACCATGGTTACATTTGGTTCAAGGTAATGTAAATCTTTCCCGTCCCTCTTTCTAGGATTTTTGAGGATTACCAAATTGTCAGCCGGTGACGGCAAAGTATCCACCTCACCAACAACAGGATCTTCATTTACGATGTGGAGAATTAAGGTTGGCATTGCACCATTCCATTTATTTATGAATGATCAACTGAAATTTTAGCTTTCCCAATGCAATTACATCCCCATGCTTCACAGGGTAATCCACATGTGGGACAATTTTTTGCCCATTTACCCGTGTCCCGTTCGCCGACCCCAAATCCATGATCGAAACGCGCTGCGATCCGATTTTGATTGCAGCATGCAGCCGGGATACTCCCTGAGTATAAGCTTCAAATTCAGACAAATCAACATCCGGTAAAATAGGCTGCCCTTCAGCAATTCGTCCGAGCGAAAACTCGGAGCGGCCAGTGAGGTGGATTGTTCTCCCCGAATCGATCATGTGCAATGAAACGACCGGCTCAGCACCTTCAACAACCGCCGTTTCAATTTTCACCTCCGGAATAGGGACGCTGGAAAAAACAGCGCTTCCGTTGAGCATATCAGAATTGACTTTTTCTAAATTCTGAGTAGTTAACGTATCAACCGAGGTCAATTGTGCGCCGCATTCGCTACAAAACAAAGCACCCGGTAATTCCTGATGCTGACAATTAGGGCAACGAATCATGGCTCCCTCCTCGCCGGACTGGGCAACAAAAACAACGCGCGTGTACCATACTTAATTTTCTTATCCCCTTCTTTGCTGAAAGAATGAGTTCTCTGGATGTGATCGGCCTCAACCAGAACGGTTTTTGCCAGTTCACGATCACCCTGGGCAAGTAAATGAGTTGCTAAATGCTGCAGATGCCGCGTTGCTTTCCCAATATCTCCTGATTGCACTTCCAACCGGGCTTTTTCTTGCAAACGATACAGCGTAATTTTTGACATTGCCTGAAGGATTGACGTGGGTGGCTTTTCCGTCTGCCAGTTTTCTCTGGTTTGACGGAAAAGATGCACCCCATAGCGCCCAAATGGATTGGCCAGGGATGGAACTTGCATTTGAATAAAACCTTTCAAGAGTTCAACTTCGGTTCGATTGTTGGCGAGCGGGGGTAGTTTGAATTCTAATATAATACTGGTTTTTTTTCCATATTCAATTGTGCCCAAAGGTATGGGCGATTCGTTGCCCAGCGGGGTGATGTCGGGATGAATACGAAAAACATACCGCAGTTCTATCCCTTCTTCCAAATTGAAGAACCACTCAATTTTTCTTGCATAACTGACCGAAATGGATTGCATTTTACTTTCGATAAATTGGGTAAGGTCTTCATTGCGGTTGACGTATACCGCATTACCTCCGCTTAATGCCGCTATTCGATCCAAAAAAATATCATTCCACTCATCCCCTATCCCCAGGGCATTAATCGGCACCCCTTCCTCGCGTGCCTGGGCAGCCAGATCGATACAGTTTTGTTCATCCCCATAGGTATGGCCATCTGTAATCAAGATCAACTGCTTGATCATTCCTTCCCGGCTAAATCGTTGAATCAAGTCATAACCGGTAGAAAGTCCTTGAAAAATTTCGGTTGCTCCACCGACCTGTAATTTACCCAGCACACTCTCTACAGATGCTGGATCTTCAAGTTCCTTCGGAGGTAAAATCACCTCTGCCCGATCGCTGAAAGCTACAATGGATAGCCGATCTTTGGGTCTTAATTTTCGGGTTAAAAGGACGATATTCTGCCGCACCATCTCAATTCGCTCACCGCGCATGGAGTTGGACCGATCAACAATTAAACACACATGGATGGGTGGCAGATCTTTGGGGTCTGGTTGTTTGGGTGTATCCAATTCCAGTAAAACATAAAAGAGTTGAGGTTCATCTAACAGCGGAATTTGCGACCGCCCGTAGGTTATGGAAATATTAACCTCGGGTAGTTCTTTAAACTCCGCCGGTAGTTGTTCGTCATAAGCCAAACGTTTTTTGGGATTGGAGAGTACTTCGTAGGCTTCTTGAATTTGTAAAAATTTTTGCTTGGCAAATGGATCGGGGTTCACATCCGGATGAAAACGCCGGGCAGCCTCGAAATATGCCGTTCGGATATCTTCCGCACTGGCATTAAAAGGAATTTCAAGGATCTGATAAAAACTCGTCTTCATCCCAAAACTCTTAGAAATACTGCACTAACACAACACTGATGTTGTCCGGTCCTCCACCAAGGTTTGCTGCATCTACAAGATTTTTACAAGCCACAGAGGGGTTTCTCGCACTGGCGATAATTTGGAAAATTTCAGCCTCTGGTACTACTCCCCACAAACCATCACTGCAAATCATTAAATATCCCGGGTGAGGCATGGGCAAAGATTGGATATCGGGGCGAAATGGCTCTGCCTGCCCAAGCGCTCGATAGAGCACATTTCGATTGGGATGGACGGAGGCTTCCTGTTCGGTAATTTGCCCCAGTTCTACCAGACGCCGTACAAGAGAATGATCTTGAGTGATCAATTGCATTCGTCCATCAGGAAAAATGAAATATGCCCGGCTGTCCCCCACATGAGTTATCGTTACCTGTTCCCCAATCACCAGTGCTGCCGTAAGCGTTGTCCCTCCGCCAGGCGCGCGGCGGGTAACCGCTTGTTGCGCCCTTGTAACTGCAATTTCCATGATTTCCTGGAGGCTTTCACCGCTTGATTCCCCATCAATCCCAATGAAGGGAAGATAAATTTTGCTTAATATGGTTTCAACAACAGCTTTTGCAGCAACACTGCTCGCCACCTCGCCATACTCATAACCTCCCATTCCATCCGCAACGAGGAACAAACCAAAGGGAATCTCATTATTTCCATCTGCCAGCGTTGCCGAAAGCGAAAATAAGGCGTCCTCGTTATGTTCTCGCTGTCTGCCAACAGACTGACCACAACCTACCAGAAAATGCGGCGGAGACATGGAAACGGTAGGTATTGAAACAACCTGTAACTGTTCCTCAGTCAAAGGAGCGGTTTGAATATTTTCCGCTAAAGGGCGGGTCTGAATATTTTGATTTTTTTCTCGAACAAAGAGGTTCTTTATAAATTTCAGCACAATTCCTCCAAAAAATTCTCGCCATTTAGACCAAAATAGCGTAGAAAATATGGTCTGCAGATCCAAAATAGACGGTATCGTTGAAGATCAAGGGCGTACTGGTAATCGGACCCTCGGTCGCAAACTTCCACCTTAATCGCCCAGTTTTCAGTTCCAAACAGTACAGGTTTCCATCCGCGGAACCGCAAAAAACCATGTCCTTATGTACCATCGGTGAACCACTGACCTGATGATTGGTCTGGTACTTCCAGATTTCGCGGGAATTATTGGCGTCAATACAATAAATATTTCCATCCGCTGACCCAAATAATAAGTAATGGTCAACCCGGTATGGCGAAGAAACCGAACCTTTCATCATTCGATACCGCCAGATTACCCAACCACTTTTCGCATCCAGAGCATAAACCGAGCCATCTAGCGAGGTGAAATACACAATTCCCTGTGTAACAAGAGGAGAAGAGGTGATTGCTCTTTTGGCGCGAAACCGCCATTTTAGCTGACCGCGAAAATCCACACACAGGAAATCACCACCCTCATTACCAAAATAAATCAAATCATTCGCAACGGCTGGGGAGGAACGAATTGCCATACCGGCATCCACTTTCATCACCCGCCGCATGGACACAATGTTCACACCATAAAAGAAACCATCATCACATCCAAAAAAGACATGCCCTTCAACGATTCTTGGAGAGCTGCGAATTGGACTCTCCAGCGGTAAGGTCCATGCCATTTTGCCCGTCTTTGGGAGAATGGCATATAAATTTCCGTCTTCCGAACCCACAAAAATCAAATCGTTCGTAATCGCTGGCCGGGTAACAATTCCCCCATTGGTGGGAAATTTCCACTTGAATTCACCACTGGCTGCGTCCAGGGCATATAAATTGTGATCATAAGAACCCACGTAAATGATACCGTTATCGTAGGAAGCCGAACCTCGAATTTCATCCTCGCAACGAAAGATCCATATCGGTTTGACAACCTGTTCAGAAACCACCGCCGGCAAGCTGATTCTGGACAATGCGCCAGTTTTCTTAGCAGCATTTAAAAGCGCTTCTTTCATCGCTGCCGCCGATTGAAAACGTTCTTGCGGGGAATACTTTAAGGCAGTCTGGATGACGGTTTCCAACTCAATACTTACCGCCGGATTGATTTGACGGATTGGCCGTTCGGCAAATGAAAATGGCGGTTCCATGCGCGGATCTCGCTTTGTCAGCAGGTGATGCAGGGTTGCCCCAAGTGCATAGATATCCGCCAGTGGTGAAGCTTCACCTCGATACTGTTCAGGTGGAGAGTACCCCTCCGTTCCGATCATGGTTCCTTTTTGACCTTCACGAAACATTTTTGCAATCCCAAAATCAACCAGCACAACATGACCTTGCTGATTGATCATGACATTCGAAGGTTTCATATCGCGGAAAATGATCGGTTCGGGTTTGTGATTATGTAAATATTCCAGCACGTCGCAAATTTCAATAGCCCAGGCAATTACCTTATCTTCGGCAATCGGCCCTTCACTTTCATTGAGTATCGCCTCTAAATCCTTGCCATTGATATATTCCAACACCAGATATGAACGTTCTTCGTGAGAAAAGTAATCGAAAATCTTCGGAATCGAGGGATGGTTTAGCGTGACGAGAATATTGGCTTCCCGTTCAAAATTTTGCACAACCGTTTGGCGCACCAGCGGATCCCGCGCCTGATTGATCATCTCTTTGACTGCTACCAGTTTGATCACATTAGGAAAATGCAGATCGCGCGCCCGATAGACAGAGCCCATACCCCCAACACCAATTACGTCCTGAATCAAATACCGATCAACCAGAACGAAACCTGTCTGCAATTGTTTGACAGGTCCTTGTCCGCCACTAAAACTTTGAGTGATACGATGAGTATCCAGTTTGACCTCCCGGGACCTAAATCACCTTTCCCCCGAAAACCTGAATTTTTCAGTAATAATGAACAAGTATAACCCTGATGATTTTCGTATTTTGTTGGGATTTTTGACAGCCTTACGTATTGTTAAAATTATATCTACAAAACTTCTTTTTGCAACAAAAATAGCCCTTGCATTCACCAAACAAATTTAAAATTGCCTGTCAAGCAAACTGGACTTCCCCTAAACTTTTGGTTAGAATTTAATCAACGATGCGATCAATCAGTGGAAATAAACGGCTTTTTCTCAAGGATTTCACCTTGAGGGAAAGTCGTATTTATTATCAAAAGGCAAGAATCCAATCAGGAGAGGGAAATGTTTGCTAACATTGATCAGGCTCAGGCTTTCGTCAAACAACACGGCATCCGCATGGTTGATTTAAAATTCATTGACTTATGGGGGCGCTGGCATCATGTAACCATTTCGGTTTCCGAATTTAACCCTTCGCTCATGGAAAACGGCGTGGGGTTTGATGGTTCAAGTGTCGGATTCAAGTCCGTTCGGGCCGGCGATATGGTACTCATTCCAGATCTTTCTACAGGTTTTATGGATCCATTCTGGGAAACCCCCACCCTCAGTTTTATTTGCAACACCATGGAAGCAGACACCAAAGAACTTTTCGCTTTTGATCCCCGCGAGATTGCCCGACGGGCTGAAAAGTATCTAATCGAATCAGGAATTGCAGATAAATCCATTTGGGGACCGGAATTTGAATTTTATATTTTCAACAAAGTAACCTTTGAAAACGGTGTTAATGTATCTGCATATCGTGTCGATTCGATCGAATCCAACTGGAACAGCGCTCAGGGTGGTCATGGCCATTTCATTCCCCTGCACGGTGGTTATCACGCCATCCCGCCGCGCGATCAACTGTATAATCTTCGTTCTGAAATTGTCACAACTCTCGAAGAAATTGGGTTAAAGATCAAGTATCATCATCACGAAGTGGGTGGACCCGGCCAATGCGAAATCGAAACTCCTTTATTAGATATAATGTCAGCCGGCGATGCCTCAATGCTGATAAAGTATGTTACCAAAATGGTGGCACTGAAACAGGGGCAGACCGCCACTTTCTTGCCAAAACCACTTTTTGGCGAAGCGGGAAACGGAATGCACTTTCACCAACTCCTTCGAAAAGGGGAAACCAATGTCTTTTATGACCCTGCCGGCCCTCACCTTCTCAGCAATACCGCCCTATATTACATTGGCGGATTACTTACCCACGCCCCTGCCATTTTAGGCATCACAAATCCCAGCACCAACTCCTATCGCAGGTTAGTCCCCGGTTTTGAAGCACCTGTAAACTGCTTCTTTTCCAGTGGCAATCGCAGCGCAGCCATCAGGGTGCCAAAATACGCAACTGAGCCAGACAAAGTCCGTTTTGAATTCCGACCACCAGATGCAACCTGCAATCCCTATTTAGCAATGGCAGCCATGTTGATGGCAGGAATTGACGGGATCAAGAAACAGATAGACCCATCAGCAGCCGGTTTTGGACCTATCGACGAGGATATTTTTTCCTGGCCTTCGGAAAAACGCGCGTCAATTCTCAGCTTACCGACCTCCCTTGATATGGCATTAACTGCCCTCGAAGAGGACCACCAGTTTCTTCTTGAAGGCAGCGTCTTCAGCGAGGAAATGCTTAAAGAATGGATTCGAGGCAAACGATGCGAGGAATCTCAAATTCGGATCAGACCCCATCCTTACGAAATCGAATTGTACTTCGACCTATGATGATTAATTTGACGGGCGGCAAATTGCGCAGGGGCACAATTTTCGTAGATATTGCCAGTTAAATATCCCAAAATGATGGCCATCTTCCCATTCAATGGTGATAGCATAACTGCCTACAGCTTCCAACTTTTTCATTCGTGTGGCCGCAGATTCGGGAAGATCAATCTCAAAGACTTCTTCATCCGGTTCTGAACGCATGTTTTCATGGCCGCCACGGCAGGATGCACATGGACAGGCAGCCCTTAACAGCCCAAACGGATATCGAGAAAGATGTCCATCTTCCCATTCAATGGTCAAGACACGAGTTGTGCGATTTGCAGAAATCTTTTTTGGAGAATATTCCATTTTATTTTACGCCCTCAAGGTTGAGATTCGGTACCTAAATCAATTACTCTGAGAAAACGAGAGGCTGCCCAGCCGCTGCGTTTCTCATCATAAGGCGCGGTGAGATACCACCACGTAAAACCATCCGCTTCTTTGGGTCCATCCACTACTTTGAACACCTCCGATTCATACCCAAGAAACAAAATATCCGTATTGGTGCCTGGCTCCCGCCGAAGGCGCAATCCATCTCCACCCGTACCGAATATTTGCACAAACAAACCAACCCGGATGCCGTCTATTGTAATAGAAAGCGCCGGTTGGGTCGCGGTTGGGGTAGCAAAAAGGGACATTTGCCCACCGATGGTTGAGGTTGGGGCTGGCACTATGGTCAGTACAGCTGTCGCTTCCTGTGTCAATTCAACCTGTGTGGGTCTTAATAACAGTGTTCCAGCAATTATGGCAGCACCAATTAACAGGGCTATCAAAGCCGACAAAATAATCGTCCCACAGCCAGATGCCGGCAAATTCCTCATCGGTCATCCTCCCGTTGGCAGCAGGAAAAAACCAATTCCGAGAATTAGATACACCCCCAGTAATGTGGCTCCTTCCAGCCAATTCGATTCTCCGTCAAAGGCCACCATCGCCGCTATCACAACTCCTCCTCCCAGGGCGAGCAATTCAAAGCGGTTGAAAATTAAAGTCAGGGGATTGCCGATTAATAAACTGACAAATACCAGCAAAGGAGCAACAAACAGGGCAATCTGCAAACTGGACGAAACAGCAATTTCTATGGAAAGGTCCATATTGTTCCTGACCGCCACCGTTACGGACACCAAATGCTCTGCAATATTACCAATTAAGGGGATTAAAATCACACCCAAAAAGAATTCCGATACACCAAGGGAAACCACCACTTCTTCAACTGAACCGACCAAAAATTCACTCATGATAACCACTCCCAGGGTGGATAGCGTCAGTACCGCTATGGCTTGTGATGGTTTCCGGTGCCGGCTTACTTCAGTTTCTACTGCAACCGAAGCTACCGCAATCGGACTCCTGGTCATTTTGAGGGTATAAATTAGGCCAGCAATATACAGGGCAATCATAACCGCTGCCACCCCCAGACTCAACGATTCGACCCCCCAACTCCCCTCAGCACCAATGGAGTGGCTGAAAAAAGAAGGAATTATTAAAGCTACAATAACCACAACCAGCATTACAGCATGGTTTGCGGCTTGTTGCCGATCGAACTTTTGAATTCCATTTTTTAGTCCTCCCAGAAGCATGGAAAGACCCATGACCAGCAATAAGTTCCCTATAATCGAACCCGTGATGGAAGCTTTCACCAATTCCAACAACCCCTGGCGGATTGCCATAATGGTAATGATTAATTCCGCCGCATTCCCCAGGGTGGCATTCAGCAATCCACCGATTTTTGGTCCAGTGTAAGCAGCCAGCGCCTCGGTCGATTCCCCAATCAAGGCCGCCAAAGGTACAACAGCCAATGCCGAAAAACCAAAAATCCAGATGGGTTGCCAATGTAAAAGCTCTGAAAGAATACTAACCGGTATTGCAAATAACAACATATGAACGGGATGTTTTTGGATATAGGAGATCAACGATTTCATAATGATTTTCCTCAACAAGATTATGTAGATTATAACTCCGATACCTGACAAGAAATTTGACATCAGAGGGTGTGATATAATTCAACCAGTAAAATTCGGACATGGAAGATTCAAAAACCGTTGTACCCATTTTAGGCAACCGGTATCAACTGCTCCAAACCATTGGAACTGGGGGTATGGCAGTTGTATATTTAGGTCGCGATACCATGCTGGAACGACCGGTGGCTATCAAAATCCTCCGGGAAGATTATTCCAAAAACGAAGCCTTCCGGGAAAGATTCCGATTAGAAGCAAAAGCGGCTGCTAATCTCTCCCATCCAAACATTGTCACCGTCCATGACTTTGGTTTTGATTCCGACCGTCTTTACCTCGTCATGGAATATTTACCAGGAACAGATCTGAAAACCATCTTGCGGGAGAGAACCCGTTTGCCTATCCAGGAAGCGGTGAATATTATTGTTCAGGCTGCAGCAGGGATTGGCTATGCGCACCGAGCCGGATTGATCCATTGCGATGTCAAACCTCACAATATCCTGGTGACCCCCGATCAACGCATCAAAGTTACCGATTTCGGTATTGCCCGCGCAATGGCCAGCATTCACCCTGAAGAGAGGTCGGACGTTGTGTGGGGCTCTCCCCTTTACTTTTCACCTGAACAGGCTGCCGGCGAACCTCCCTCACCCGCCTCTGATGTTTACTCCTTGGGCATCGTCCTGTACGAAATGGTCACAGGCAGACTTCCCTTTCAAAGCAACGACCCGGTTGAATTGGCGCGGATGCACCGGGAAGTTTTACCCCCTCATCCCCGCCGTTTTAACCCTGAAATCCCCCCCACCCTTGAACAAATCATCCTCAAAGTGCTTTCAAAGGAACCGGCTGCCCGTTATCGAACCGCAGATCAATTTGCAAGGGTTTTATCCACCTTCTTAGAAACTCAACAGGCTCACCCTCTTGTACGCCCAAACTCCTCCGAGGCAGATACTCAACCCCAACTGATCCCGCTGCAAACCCCTCCAGCTGCTCAACCATCTATGGCAACTCAGGAAAGTGATGATGCTGCCCTGAACATTGATTGGCTGACCATTTTTTTGGCTCTGCTGGCAATTTTAGCTGTGGGTGGTTTGATACCCTTTTGGTTATATGTCTGGTTTTCCTTTAATCCTCCCATCTGAAAGGGTTCATCAGGTTGTATTACCTATCGGCGTCAATTCTTTCTGCAGATTTTTCAAACCTCTCGGATCAAATCCGTCAGGCAGAAGATGCCGGTGTGGACTGGATTCACATTGATGTGATGGATGGACATTTTGTACCCAATATTACCATGGGGCCGTTTATTGTCGAAACCTGCCGAAGAATCACCTCTTTGCCACTGGATGTTCACTTAATGATTGAAAAGCCAGAGAATCACATCCAATCCTTTGTGAATGCAGGTGCAAACTGGGTAAGCATTCACATTGAAGGTAACCCCAATGTCCACCGCACTCTTCAACTGATTCGTTCATTAGGGGCAAAAGCAGGCATCGTTCTGAATCCGGGAACCCCTTCACAAGCAATAGAAGCTGTTCTTCCCTTCATAGACTTAGTCCTGGTCATGACGGTCAATCCCGGTTTCTCAGGTCAAACCTTCATTTCGCAGGTATTGTCCAAAATTACTTCAATTCGAAAATTAATAGATGAATCCAACCCCAAGGCTATAGTTCAGGTAGATGGTGGGATTAACCCTGAAAACATCGCGGCTGTAGCCGAGGCTGGGGCGGATTGTTTTGTGGCAGCTACAGCCATATTCAAGCACCCACAGGGGATCGCGGAGGGTGCCAAATCTCTTCGTTTGGCACTGCAAAAAAAAATGCGGCTTTCGCCGCAAATTCAAGAACGCGGCTAACGCCGCACATCTCGAAAGGATTGAACTACTTGGTCTTAACCAATGTCCGAATGCACTTTGCACACAAAACACGGCGCACTTTACGCCCACTTTCCATCACCGTCACCCGCTGCAGGTTGGGTTTGTAGGAGCGGTTTGTAGCGCGCATGGAGAAACTTCGGTTATGACCAAAAGTCGTTGTTTTACCGCACCGTTCGCATTTAGCCATGATCTTCAAATCCTTTCCAGCAACAAAACTATCTTCCAGCCGCACATTGACCGGACGCAAGGGTACATTTTACCACACAGCGCATCTTTTTTCAACTTAAATTGTTTTATAAAAGAGGGATTGCGACTATGAGCGAACCAAATCCACTGGGCAATATTTTTATCTCACACCGGGCAATTGCATCCATCGCCCATATGGCAGCCATTGAGTCTTACGGAGTTGTAGGTCTTGCCGGAAAAAATCTGGCGGAAGACCTTGCCAATAAAATTGTCAAAGATCCTTCCAAAGGAGTCGAGGTTGAGCTCAAAGAGGATGGCATCATTATTGACCTCTACATCATTGTCGAATACGGAACTCGGATTAAAATGGTAACTTCAAGTGTCGCTGAAAACGTCCGTTATCAAATCGAAAAATGGCTTGAGTTACCGGTGAAGGAAGTCAATGTTCACGTGCGCGGATTACGCATCAGCGACACGGATTAGAAATCTACTGAATTGGTTTGGAGCACTATGAGTGATGATGTGAATCGAACAACCCTGCCTCAGGCTAGGGAAATTGCACAGGCAGGGAAACTTGATGGAATTGCTTTGAAAAAATTAGTGGAAGCCGGCACACTTTGGTTGAAGACAAACCAGCAGCTGGTCAATTCTTTGAATGTTTTTCCTGTCCCCGATGGCGATACCGGTACCAACATGTTGTTGACCATGCAGGCCGCGTACAATGAAATCCTGCATTCCGAAGAAAAAAATGTTGGAAAAGTTGCCCACGCCATTGCACAGGGCGCTCTGATGGGGGCCAGAGGCAATTCAGGCGTGATCTTATCTCAGCTTTGGAGAGGATTTGCGCGTGCTTTGGATAATTTTGAAGAAGTAGATGGCGAAATTCTTATCAAAGCGCTGGTAGAAGCCAGGAACACTGCCTATAAAGGAGTCGTCCGACCCGTTGAAGGCACTATTTTAACGGTTGCCAAAGATATTGCCACCGCGATTGAAGCATTTAAAGATAAACCTCTGACTTTGGAATGGCTGGAAAAAATTGTATTTGAAGCAGATTTATCCGTACAAAAAACCCCTGAACTGCTGCCCATTCTCAAACAAGCCGGTGTGGTAGATTCCGGTGGTAAAGGCTTATTCATAATATTGGAAGGAATGCTGCGCTACCTAAAAGGACAATCTCTGGAAACGCCCACTACCAGCGTACAACCGCTATCTGCAATGAACTTAGAGGAAACCATGGAAGAAATTGAGCCGGGTCAGGATTTTGAGGTTGTGGTAGATTTTCGACCTCATCAACCGCTGGATTTGGACCGTTTTTATGAGCATCTTTCTCAAATGGGAACCTCCATTCAAGTTGGTGAAGGTGACGGCATGTATCGTATGCACATTCATGTCCCCACCGAAAAACGCTATGAACCAATTGAGTACACCATGAGCCTGGGTACAATCACCAAAGTGGCCATCGAGAATCTTCTGGCTCAAATGGAAGAGAAAAAGAATTCCTCTCCACCAATTGAATTTCCACCATGTGAACCCGGAAAAATTGCGGTTGTAGCGGTGTCTCCCGGTCTAGGGCTTTCTCGAATTTTCGCGAGTCTGGGAGTAAATGCCATCGTTGAAGGTGGTCAGACCATGAATCCCAGCACCGAAGAAATCTTAAAGTCTTTTGAAAACCTGCCAACTGATCAAATTATTATTTTGCCCAATAACAAAAACATTATTCTGGCAGCTCAGAATGCCGCTTCCCTTTCAGTTAAAAAGGTAAAAGTCATTCCCACCAAGACCATTCCTCAAGGGCTCAATGTGATGCTGCGTTATGATCCTGATGGAGACCTGGATGAAATTGCTGCAGAGATGGAACAGTCCATTCTGGAAGTGGAGACCGGTGAAATCACTACAGCAACCCGCTCGGTTGAAATTAATGGAGTAAAGGTGAAAGAAGGACAGGTCATTGCCCTTTTGAATGGACAATTGGTTGCGTCAGCCAGCGATCTGGAAGAAGCCTGCTTTGAACTGCTCAATGCCGCAAAAACCGAAGAAAGAGAACGAATTACCCTGTTTTATGGTCAGAACATTACCCTGGATGAAGTAAATCAACTTGCAGAGAAAATACAGCAGAAATACCCCGACCACGAAATGGAGATTCACGAAGGCGGGCAGCCCCACTATCAATTAATCATTTCGATTGAATAAACGATATGCGCAAGATTGGCGTCCTGGTTGACAATACTGCTCAATTTCCTCGCCATTCATTTCCGGGACAGAATTTAATCCGAGTTGCAACCCATGATGTAGCCTTTCGTGGGGCAATCTATCCGGCGGGAGATGGATTGAAGGTTTCCGAATTGCCGTCGTTTGCAAGAGAACAAGATGCACCTAAACTGCTTTCACCTTCTCCAGAAAAATTCAACCAGATTTTAACCGGAATGGGCACCGAATTTGACGAAGTGCTGGTATTGGTACATTCCTCTCACCTGAGCAGCACATTTTACAATGCCAGTCTGGCAGCCTCAAGCCTGCAAGGCAGGCTGCAGGTTAATGTAATAGATACCAACACCTTTTCGGCTGGGTTGGGAATGCTGGCGCAACTGGCTGCTCAGGTTATTCAGCAGGGGGCTGATCTCGCCGAGGTTGAGCACATCGTCAGACAACAAGCTGCTCATACCTACACAATCGTTTGCTGCCCGGGGCTTTCCTATCTGTCTCAAAACGGGATTGTTGATCCGGCTCAGGCCGTTGTTGGAGAATTCCTTTCAATGATGCCGGTATTTTCCTTTGAAGACGAACGCCTGACGCCCATTGAAAAAATGCGCAATAACCGAAATATCACGGAGTTTTTCATCGAATTTGTTGAAGAGTTTGATGATTTACAACACATTGCGGTCGTCCAAAGTGTCCCTCCTTTACTGCACGAAACCCGTAGCATGCGCCAGATATTCCTGGAAAATTATCCAACGACCAGTTACAGTGAACATAATCTCAATTTGACCACGGCCATTCTTTTCAGTCCCAAAATGGTTGGGCTGATTGTTGCAGAAACGGTATCCGAAGACGGATAGCATAACTTTTTTTCAAACACCCGATCCATAGCCTGCTTTCCAGAATAGGGTAAAATAATCTCATGTCATCTGCACTGGAAAAAATTAGAAAATTCCTCAAACTGGAAATTGAGCGCGGTTACGACAATCGAGCTGTTGTTGGCGGACTGGATAAAATTATCCCCGCATGGGAACAGGAAGCCCATCAAGACGGCCTGCCCTCTACGGTAGTCCGCCAAATTTGCGATAAATTATCCCAATACCCTTCACTTTCTACTGACCTGCGAGAAAAAATTATTCAAGAAATCCTTGAAATTGCAGTAAATTCATCGAATTTTGCGCCGGAACCCGCGTTTTCTCCCCCACCAGGTGAAGAAATTGATTACCCACTTCTAAATAATGCAAAAAAAACCACCTTTTCGGTTAACCCGGCAAATCCTGCCCCACATGAGTCAAAAAACAAACCAACTGGTTTGGAGGCGAGTCTAAAAGTTTTACCTGGAATCGGGCCAAAAAACGCCCAAAATCTCGAAAAATTGGGGCTTCACAAGCTGGAAGACTTATTGTATTTCTTCCCGCGCCGGTATGATGACTTTTCAAAAATGAAGCCAATCAACCAGGTGCGCTTCGGTGAGGAACTCTCCGTAGCCGGTACAGTGCAAAAATCCCAGCTTCGGGAAATCAAAGGCAACCGAACACTGTTTGAAGCTGTGATTTCAGATGGTACCGGTTCATTGCGTGTTTCGTGGTTCAATCAGCCATGGCTTGAGAAAAACCTTCGTCCCGGTGTTCAGGTTGTCCTCTCCGGTAAAGTAGACATGTATCTTGGAAGATTATGCATGAATAATCCCGAATGGGAATTGCTGGATCAGGAACACCTGCACACCAATCGTATTGTGCCGGTTTATCCATTGACCGCTGGTGTGAGCCAAAAAGTTTTACGCCGTTTGATGTATCAGACAGTCAGCTTTTGGGCAACACGGATTGCAGATTTTCTCCCGGATGAGATTCGGTCGGCTGGCGATCTTCTTCCCCTCCCACAGGCTCTTCGTCAAATCCACTTTCCCGACAGCGATGCAAATCTCAATTTAGCCCGCCAGCGATTGGCTTTTGATGAAATATTCCTCATCCAGTTGGGGGTGTTAAGGCAAAAACAAAATTGGCAGAACCGAACGGCTCACATATTTGAGATTAGCGAAGACTGGCTTACCGCTCAAATTAACCGGCTTCCATTTCCCCTCACCAATGCGCAACAAAGAGCCATCCGCGAAATTCGTGCCGATTTATCCTCCGGCCGCCCCATGAATCGCCTGCTTCAAGGTGATGTTGGCTCGGGTAAAACGGTAGTAGCCGCGTTGGCAATAGCCATGGTGACCGCTTCTGGCATGCAGGCAGCCCTTATGGCGCCAACCAGCATCCTGGCAGAACAACATTACCGCAGTTTTCAAAAATTATTCGTCCGCTCTGATACGGATGACTCAGCCCCTTTTAGCGCCGCAGAGGTACGCTTGCTGGTCGGTGATACACCCGAAAAAGAAAAACAGGAGATTCGCGAAGCGCTGGCCTCTGGTGAAATAAAATTGTTAATAGGTACTCATGCTCTTATCGAAGACCCTATCGAGTTTAAGCACCTTCAACTGGCAGTGATTGATGAACAACACCGTTTTGGAGTTGCTCAACGCTCTGCTTTACGCGCCAAGGGCAATAACCCTCACCTGCTGGTAATGACCGCTACACCAATTCCCCGCTCTCTGGCTTTGACCATTTACGGGGATTTGGATCTTTCTGTGATGGATGAAATGCCAGCCGGACGGCAACCCATTGAAACGCGCATCTTCACCCCCTTAGAACGCGAACGGGCATATTCTTTCATCCGTGCTCAGGTTCGCCAGGGTTATCAGGCTTTTATCATCTATCCCCTGGTTGACCAGGAGCAATCCGAAACCGAAGACGCTCTTGCAGCTGTTCAACAACAACAACGTCTTCAAAAAGAGGTCTTTCCTGACTTGAAAATTGGACTGTTGCATGGCAGAATGCGCCCCGAAGAAAAAGAACTGGTCATGCGCCAATTCCGGGATCGGGAATACCACATTCTGGTATCTACATCAGTTATTGAAGTGGGTGTGGATGTACCGAATGCAACAGTAATGTTAATTGAAGGAGCCAACCGCTTCGGGTTAGCTCAATTGCATCAGTTCCGCGGACGCGTAGGGCGTGGCAATGCCAAATCCTACTGTATCCTCATTCCGGACAATGAGGACGCTGCAGAGAATGAACGTCTCTCTGCAATGGTCGAAACCAATGACGGTTTTGTACTTGCCGAAAGAGATTTACAACAACGCGGCCCCGGAGAATTTTTAGGCACTCGGCAGGCTGGTTTTGCCGATTTAAGAATTGCCAACCTCACCGATGTCCACACCATCGAAAAGGCCCGCAATCTTGCTCAGCAATTGTTTGAAAAAGATCCGCAATTAAGTGACCCTCGTTATCAGCCTCTTCTTGAAAAGTTAAATGCTTTCTGGGGGGAAGGACGAGGAGATATCAGCTAAGGAAAACATCATGGTCAGAGCCGTATTCCCCGGAACTTTCGATCCAATTCATTACGGACACATGGATATTGCCCGCCGCGCTGCCCGCCTGTTCGATGAAGTTATCATTGCAGTGTATAACAAACCACTTAAGAATCTGCTTTTTACCCCCGAAGAACGATTGAAGCTTGTTCAACAAACTTTTTTCGCTGAACCGAAATTTACCGTTGTGGGTTACAGCGGTTTGACTGTTGAATTTTGTAAAAATGTCGGCGCTCAGGTAATTATTCGCGGATTACGTGTTTTTTCAGACTTTGAGCATGAGTTCCGAATGGCGCTCGCCAATCACCGCCTTTATCCGGATATCGAAATGATCGCCTTAATTACCAGCGAGCAGCACACCTTCCTTTCATCATCAACCGTGCGCGAAATTGCATCACTGGGAGGAGATATCAGTAGCATGGTGCCGCTTCATGTTGCTGAAGCCTTGAAGAAAAAATTCAATGAACTTGGGGATGGACAATCTGTGGTGCCAATTACAGCACTAAGAGATTGAAATGCGTATAATATTTAATTAACTGGCTTGAAAATTGCACCACCCTTTCTCAGGCTTGGAAAGCGGAGGAAAAAAATGGACATACTGCATTTGGTAGATCGTTTGGAAGAATTATTCAATGAGAGCCGTCCAATTTGGTTCACCCATTCAGTAATGGTGGATGAGGACCGCATGTTGGACTTGATTGACCAGATGCGGGTATCCATTCCGGAAGAAATCAAAAAAGCCCAGCAAATCCTCGCTCAACGCGACCGGATTCTTGCTCAGGCTCAAGAAGAAGCCAATCGTACCATCCAGTTGGCTCGTGAAAAAGCCGAGCAAATGATTGAACGGGATGCCATTATTCAGGCTGCCCATGCTCGGGCTGAGCAAATCATTCAACAAGCGCGTTTGGAAACCGAAACGACCAAACGTGACGCCGATGAATACGTGCTTGAGTCTCTTTCGCGGTTGGAAGTTGAATTGGAAAAGATGCTTAATCAGGTACGCAACGGGGTAAGAGCCTTACAAAGCGAAAGGCAACAGTCGCTGACATCTACCCCGATTCAAACCGAAAAAGATTGAAACAGCAAAAAAAGCAGCCTCGCGGCTGCATTTTTTTATGTCTGGGTAGTTTCTTTTGCTTCTCCCTCTTCGCTTTTCTCCGCTTTCTTCGCAGCATGTTTACGTACCCGCACAGCCTCTTTGTGGGGTTTGGGTCCCAGTGCTATATCCAGCACTTCATCCATGTGAGTAACCGGTTTTATTTGTAAATCCTGCCGAACTTTCTTGGGTAAATCTATCAAATCTTTTAAGTTCCTTTCGGGTAGAATGACGACTTTCAATCCCGCTCGGTGAGCCGCCAGCACCTTCTCGCGAACCCCTCCTACCGGCAGGACACGCCCCCGCAGGGTGATTTCTCCGGTCATTCCAACATCTTTTGAAACACCGCGTTCGGTAAAGGCAGAGATTAAGGCCGTGGCAATTGTGATGCCTGCGCTCGGACCATCTTTTGGAATCGCTCCTTCAGGAATATGAATGTGAATGTCCAATCTCTCAAAGGCTTCGGGGTCAATTTCTAAATCTCTGGCGCGCGACTTGAGATAGGACAAAGCAGCCTGAGCCGATTCTTGCATCACTTCTCCAACCTGGCCGGTAATTTGCAAATTACCCTTCCCTTCCAATATAGCCACCTCAACCGGCATGATCTCTCCGCCGTTTTCGGTCCACGCTATTGCGGTTGCCACTCCAACTTCATCCTTTTTCTCCGCTTCGGTCATAAAAAATTGAGGCGGACCTAAAAACTTTTCCACAAGTTCCGGCTGCAATCGGTGCGGGAAGGATTTACCTTCCGATTTTAACCTTGCAAGTTTTCTACACATTCTGCCAATTTCACGTTCTAAATTACGGACGCCAGCCTCATAGGTATATTCTCGGATAATTTTTCGCAGTGTTTTTTCTTGAAATTTGATGTCTTCCCCCTCCAATCCGCTTTCTTCCAGTTGGCGGGGAATCAGAAAGCGATAGGCAATTTCCAACTTTTCCTCTTCAATGTAACCAGGGAACTCAATAATTTCCATACGGTCCATCAAAGCCGGTGGTATTGTAGCCAGTGTATTCGCCGTAGTAATAAACATGACCTTGGAAAGATCGTAAGGAAGTTCCAGATAATGATCCGAAAAGGCGTGATTCTGCTCCGGGTCCAGCACTTCTAACAGGGCAGCAGATGGATCGCCGCGAAAATCTGAACCCAGTTTATCAATTTCGTCCAGCATAAACAGGGGATTAATGGTTCCTGCCCGGCGCATCGTTTGTAAAATGCGTCCCGGCATTGCCCCAATATAGGTGCGCCGGTGGCCGCGGATTTCAGCCTCATCCCGCACTCCACCTAACGAAACCCGCACAAATTTACGACCAAGTGCTTCCGCAATTGACCGCCCCAGTGAGGTTTTACCGGTGCCCGGCGCTCCAACAAAGCATAAAATTGGTTGTCTCAACCGTTTGGGTTTCAGGCTGCGAACAGCAATATATTCTAAAATTCGATCTTTGGCTTTACCGAGACCGTAATGGTATTTTTCCAAAACCTTGGCAGCGTTGGCAACATCCAGATTATCCTCGGTTTCTTGCACCCATGGTAACTCTAAAATCCAGTCCAGATAGGTGCGGATAATTCCCACCTCGGGAGCCATAGAAGGCATTTGGGAAAGGCGGTCAACTTCTTTTAAAGCCACTGCCCGCACTTCATCAGGCATTGGGGTCGCTAGGATCTTGTCGCGCAATTCGGTTACTTCGCGGCTGAAAATATCCCCCTCTCCCAGCTCTGTCTGAATAGCTTTCATTTGCTCGCGCAAGTAAAATTCACGCTGACTGCGATCTACTTCACTTTGAACTCGATTTTGAATCTCATCTTCCAACTGCAACACATCCAATTCCTGTGCCAGCAGCCAGTTGACTCGTTTCAGGCGGTCAATCGGATCAACCAGTAAAAGCAGTGTTTGCCGTTCGCTTTGGGGTAATGAAATTGCCGTCGCGACCATATCGGCCAGCCAGCCCGGTTCGTGAATGTTTAAAGAAAACAAATGCGCTTCTTCCGGCAGGCTGCGATCCAGTTGAACACAACGCTCAAACAAATCGCGAGTTGTGCGCATCAACGCCTCGGTTTGACGCCCAATTTTGGAAGGTTCAACTATCGGGCGGGCGCGAACCCGGTAATACGGCTCGGTTTGAACGAATTCGACAATCTCCACCCTGCGCCGGCCTTGGATCAAGGCCGAATTATTCCCATCCGGAATATTCAACAATCGCCCCACCGCAATTTCAACCCCGATGGGTAAAAAGTCTTCCGGTTTAGGGTCTTCAATTTCAGAATCTTTCAACACTAACGCAATCATCGTCTCAAAATTAAATTGAGCGTCTTCGATGGCCTGTAAGTTCGATCCCGGGATGATAAATATGGGGGAAACCATGCGCGGATAAATCACCATATCCCGCATGATTAATGCCGCGCACTCAATCAGCCCATTTTTATCTGGTTCCGCATCCGGAACCTGATACAGCTCCTCCGTGCGCTGATGCAAAGAGGAGGAAAACTCCTCAAAATCATTTGGTAACCAGTTATCTTTTTTCATACACCTGTACTCATGAAATTGGCAAACGGTTGCCGAGTCGTCTAATAATCTCTGGTTTTCTTGAGATTTCACCGATGAACTTTCGCGCACCGGCTGCAACAAAAATGCTTCCAGTAACCAGTAAAATCGAGTCCGAAGTCAAGCGTTTAATTGCTTGCTCAATTGCTGCTTCCAACGGAAGAAATACCATTTTGGGCAATGAATAATTCGAAGCAATCTCAACCAGTTGGTCGGCATGATAAGAACGAGGGTGAATGGATTGAGTAAAGATTACTTCATCCGCCCGCGGTAGCAACTCGGCAAACATTCCTGGTATATCCTTATCGTCCGAAGCGCCGAAAACCAGAATCAAGCGGTTCTTCGGAAAATATTGATTAATGGTTTCAATTAATTTTAATGCTGAATAGCGGTTATGTGCAGCATCCACAACGATTGGCGGTTGTAAGTTGAGAATCTCAAATCTGCCCTCCCACTTGACTTGTGACAAACCGCGTTGAACAGCGGAACGCTCAAGTTTCCATCCGTACTTTTTTATGACATCTAAGGCACAAAGTGCGGTAAGAGTATTTTCAATTTGATGGTCACCCAATAGTGGCAAAACGATTTCAAAATCGTCGTGATCTTGCGTTTTTCGGGGTATTATTCGCAACTTTTGATGGGCTAATGTCCGTTCGATTACCTCAACATGATATGGCTGGTCAGAAATGATCAGTGGGGCTTCCTTTTCGGCAGCAATTCGTTCAATGACTTGCATCGCCTCTGGCTTTTGCGGTGAACTGACCACCGGCCGGCCTGGTTTGATGATGCCGGCTTTCTCTGCAGCAATTTTATCCAGTGTATCTCCTAGCACTTTCGTATGATCCAATGAGATCGAAGTAATCACAGAAACCAAAGGGGTTACCAGATTGGTAGCATCCAGTCTTCCACCCAATCCAACTTCAATAACCGCAATATCAACCTGTTCTTCGGCAAAGTACAAAAAACCTGCCGCAGTGGTTAATTCAAATGTGGTTAGCCGCTCAATTTGGCGGACGGCAGGCTTAAGTTTTTCTACCACCTGAACCAGCCGCGAACCAGGTATATGCTGGCGGTTGATTTGGATTCTTTCGCAAAAATCCTCCAAATGCGGCGAAATATAAAAGCCCGTTTTATAGCCGGCAGCCTGCAAGCCGGCTGCAATCATTGCTGCCGTCGAACCTTTCCCCTTCGTACCGGCAACATGGATAACCGGATATTTCCGGTGAGGGTTTCCCAGCCAGGCTAACAACGCAGCCATTCGGCTGAGATCGAATTTTTCGGCTGAAAATTGCAAATTTCGAGTAAGGCTATAATCAACAAAACTGTATAGAAAATCCAGAGTTTTTTGGTATTCTTGCGGGTCAAAGTTCATCAGCTGTCCAGTATTTCTTAATGACTTCACTGTATTGTACTCAAGCAAAACCTTTTTCACAAGATTTAGATTAACTTGCTTGACGTCCACACTTGCCCGATTACAATAAGAACAGGGTTTGCTCCATGCCTGCGATTGGATTACTAATTCTCCATATTCACCTGCCTGTTGCTCTCTCCTTAAAGCAGAAACGAGGTCTGCTCAAACCCCTTCTGACTCGGCTGCATAAGGAATTCAACATATCGGTCGCCGAAATTGGATTGAATGACCATTGGCAGGAAACTCTGATTGCCTGTGCAATGGTGTGTAATGACTGCACTTTTGCAACCCAATCTTTACAAAAAGTGCATACCTTTGTCGAAAATCAATTTCCCAACATGCCCATTGTGGATCACCGCATTGAATGTTTTTAGCAGAAAGGAACTTTCTCTATGGATTTGAATCTGCACAACAAAATTGCTCTGATCACCGGCGCAAGCCGCGGCTTAGGATATGCTACAGCCGAATTGCTGGCACATGAAGGGGCAAAAGTAGCCCTGAACAGTCGAAATTCAGAATATTTGGAAAAAGCCTGTAAAAAAATTGAAAGTTTAACCGGTATTCCCACCCTGCCAATTCCCGGCGATGTGTCTGACCCTGAAATCGCCGAATCATTGGTCAAAAAGGTCGTTGATGAATGGGGAGGTTTGGACATCCTCATCACCAATGCAGGTGGACCACCGGCAGGCAAATTTGAAACCTTTGACATTGAGGCTTGGCAAAACGCAGTCCATCTCAACTTTTTCTCCGCAGTGTTTTTGATTCGAGCGGCTTTACCGTACCTGCGCAAGTCCTCCTCACCGGCGGTCTTAACGATTACATCCATTTCTGTCAAACAGCCTATAGATGGACTGGTGCTTTCCAACAGCGTGCGCGCCGCCACCGTTGGTTTGACAAAAAGCCTTGCGCTCGAATTAGGCAAAGAGGGGATTCGATTCAATTCCATTTTACCCGGCTGGACAGCCACCGAGCGTGTGGAACAGTTATTACAGCATCGCGCTCGTTCCAACAACACCAGTGTGGAAGAAGAAAGACAAAAAATTGCCTCTCAAACCGCGCTGGGGCGCATGGCCGAACCTCGCGAATTTGCCCGTGTTGCAACCTTTCTTGTCTCACCGGCCGCCAGTTATGTCACCGGCAGCATGATCGCAGTGGATGGTGGTTTTTATCGCGGCACACTGTAAATTGGACAAAATGGGTTAAAATAAGCATTGTCCCCATATTACAGGTTTGAGAGGATTAGACAAATCCATGGATAAACGCACTTTGGTCAGCCGGTTAGAGCGAATTCTACCGACAGTTGAAAAACCCGGTCGTTATGTTGGTGGTGAATTAAATCAGGTTTATAAAGACTGGGATTCCGTTAAGACACATGTAGCCCTTGCCTTTCCCGACATTTATGATATTGGCGTTCCCAATCTGGGTTTGACCATTCTCTATCATCTGCTCAACGAACGGCAAGATGTACTTGCAGAGCGAGTATATCTTCCATGGGTGGACATGGAAAACGCCATGCGCCAAAACGGAATTCCGCTTTACGCGCTTGAATCCAAAACCCCTGTTTCAGAATTTGATATTCTCGGTATCACACTGCCCTATGAAACCCTTTACACCAATGTTCTCAACCTGCTTGATCTGGCGCGAATTCCGCTCCACAGCAGCCAGCGCACCATTCGTGACCCATTGGTAATTGCTGGCGGACATGCCGTATTTAACCCTGAACCCATTGCACCATTTTTTGATGCCTTTGCGATTGGTGAAGGCGAAGAAATTATCCACGACATTGTAAATACCTATCAAGCCTGGAAAGAACACCCAACCTCCCGGCAGGATTTACTGGCAGAGCTGGCCAGGATTGAGGGTATTTATGTCCCCTCCTTTTACGAACCTGAATACAAAGAAGATGGCACAATTCGTACTATTCATCGGCTGCATCCCAACGCACCGGCTCAAGTGCAAAAAAGACTGGTTGCGCGTCTCCCCAAACCTCCAACACGTTTCATAGTACCTTCAATCAGTGTGGTGCATAACCGCGTTTCCATTGAAATCATGCGAGGCTGCACACGAGGATGTCGTTTTTGCCATGCCGGCATGGTCACTCGGCCGGTGCGCGAGCGCAATGTAGATGAAATCGTCTCAGCTGTGCGAGAAGCTTTGGAAGCAACCGGTTTTGAGGAAGTCGCGCTACTGTCCCTCTCTTCATCCGATTATACCCATATCCTTGATCTGGTCAGTCGCGTTGCTGCCGAAACCAGCGATCATTATCTGACCATTTCGCTTCCCTCTCTCCGGATCGAATCCTTTTCGGTCAATTTGATGGAAAAACTGCGCGGTTCCCGGCAAGGCGGCTTTACCCTTGCGCCAGAAGCCGCTACCGAGAGGATGCGAAACATGATCAATAAACCCATTTCCACCCAGCAATTGCTGGATACAGCACGCGAAATTTACGCCCGCGGTTGGACGACCATAAAACTCTACTTCATGATCGGACATCCATCCGAAACCATCGAAGATGTTCAGGCAATCGCCGATTTGTGTAAAGCCGTACTTGCAGAGGGTAAAAAAGTCATTGGTAAACGTGCCACCCTGCACGCGGGAGTCAGCACCTTTGTGCCAAAGCCGCATACTCCGTTTCAATGGGTTGCCTGCGACACCCTCGACCAGATTGAATCCAAGCAAGCTCTCTTAAAGCGGGAATTGCGCGGTCCAGGGTTGAAATTGACCTGGAATAATCCCTACGAAACTTTGATGGAAGCCTGGCTTTCTCGCGGTGACCGTCGTTTGGCGAAGGTTATCGAAACTGCATGGCAATTGGGAGCAAAGTTTGATGCCTGGCAAGACCAGTTTAACTACGCTGTCTGGCAGCAGGCCTTTGCTATGCATGGAATTGACCCGGCTTTTTACACGCATCGCCAAAGAAGCGAAGACGAGATTTTCCCATGGGATCACATTTTCAGCGGTGTACGGAAGGCCTATCTCTTAAGTGAGTACCACGCATCTTTAATAGAAAAAACCCAAAACGATTGCCGTCAGGGTTGTTTTGCCTGTGGAATACTTCCGAAGTATGCCGATATCCGCCGGAACAACCCCGGCAGTCACTGGAAGTGCCCGGAAGTGCCCCGTCGTCCGATAAAAGTCAACATCGAACAAACCGCCTAAGGCTTACCCATGCAGCGCTTCCGCATTCAGTACAACAAAGATGCTCCATTACAATACATTGGGAACCTTGACCTGCACAAAGTTTGGGAACGATATTTACGTCGGGCTCGCGTTCCTGTTGCCTACACGCAAGGTTTTCATCCTCAGCCAAAAATTCAACAGGCTGCTCCGCTACCCTTAGGCTTTCTCAGCCAGAATGATTTGATTGATGTGTGGGTCGAAGCAGATGAAAATGAGTTTAAAGAAGACGACTTTTTTATTCACCTCCAAACCACACATCAACCCGGCATTGAAATCCTTTCTGTAAAGGCAGTCGCGCTCAACTCACCCAGTCTGCCCACGCTAATCCTTTCTTCTCTCTACCGCGTCATTCCACTGGATCCCCTCAACCTTCCCGAAGTCCAAAATCGCCTCAAGGAATTACTGGAACGCAACACCATCATTCGTACTCGACGAAACAAAACCTACGATTTACGACCGTTAATTGAAAACATCTTGTTACGCTCACTTCCAGATAACTGCCTCGAGTTCCAGATGCAGCTTTCTGCACGAGAAGGGGCAACCGGCCGACCCGAAGAAATCCTGATTGAATTAAGGCTTGATCCACACGCTGCCCGTTATGTTCGTACAGGATTTATAATGAAAGAATGAGAGCTGTACAACTTTCCCACCCATTCTACCAGTGCAGTAACCCAAAATGCGCCCTGCGGATACCTGCCGGGCGGGCGGCACAAACGGGCCAGTTGACCTGCCCCCGCTGTAAATCACCGCTTTTACCGGTCCCCACTGCGCAGGAAGTACAAACCACCCTCAGCCAATCGAGCCATAGTACAACCCCTTCCCTCCATTTAGAGGCTTTATTAGACAACATCCGCTCAACTTTCAATGTTGGCGCAATGTTTCGCACTGCGGATGGTGCCGGTTTACGACACTTATACTTGAGCGGTTTAACTCCCCTGCCCGGCAACCCGCGGATTTCCAAAACTGCATTGGGGGCTGAATTTGCCGTTCCTTGGGAATATGCCCCTAACGGGTTACAATTGGCCCAATCTCTCAAGGCTGAAGGTAAAATCTTGTGGGCTTTGGAGACAACCCCGGCAGCCTGCTCATTATTTGAAATTCAATCCATTCCCTCCCATCAAGCCCTCGTACTGGTAGTAGGCAACGAAGTGAGCGGTATTGACCCTCAAATATTGGAATTATGCGATCAAACGCTCTTCATCCCAATGGTCGGTTACAAACGCTCCTTGAACGTGGCTGTTGCGTTTGGGATCGCAGCATATCACCTCACCTTTTTAACGCAGGCTCATTTGACTGAGCCACCAATCCGGAGTAAAATCCAGCCACGATAATTGTGGTGGAGGAATGCGATGCCGCTTTACGAATATACCTGTCTGGATTGTGGTTCGCGATTTGATGCTTTTCGTCCCATTAAGGACGCCGACGAACCAATCCAATGTAAAAAGTGTTTCAGTAAGAACACCCGCAGAGCTTTATCTCTCTTTTTTGCCGCCTCAGAAGGCAAGCCGGTTGCTGGCAGCTCCTCCTCCGGTTGCTCATCTTGTAGTGGTGGATCCTGTTCCTGCTGTGGCAATTGAGCAATGGCGGCAACGCTCACCGATTTTTATCAGAATAAAAAGGTATTGATTACCGGTGGATCCAGCGGCATAGGACTGGCCCTCGCCAGTCTTTTGATTCAACATCAAGCAAAGGTTTGCATTCTCGCCCGAACTCCGGAAAATCTCCAAAAAGCCGTCTGCGAACTGGAAAATACACATCCTTCACCAGATGTCGAAATTTCCAGTCTTACAGCCGACGTTTCTGATTCGGCTAATCTAAATCAAGCTCTTTCCACTTTGTTATCCCGTTGGGGGAAAGTGGACATTTTAATCAATTCTGCCGGAGTTGCCCACCCCGGTGAGTTCTGGCAATTGGAAGAAAAAATCTTCCATCATATGATGCAAATCAATTATTTTGGAACGGTAAATGCCATTCGTGCCGTATTGCCAGAAATGTTAACAGAAAAGAATGGCATCATTGTAAACATGTCCTCCGTCGTTGGCTACATGAATATCTACGGTTACACCGCTTATGGCGCTTCCAAATATGCGGTGACGGGTTTATCGGACGCTTTAAGAATGGAATTAAAACCTCACGGAATTCAGGTTTCGCTTGTCTATCCGCCCGATACGGATACCCCTCAATTAGCCTACGAGAATCAATACAAGCCGTATGTAACCAAAGTTCTGGCAAGCAGCGGAGGAATTCTCAAGCCCGACCAGGTTGCGCGGGAAATTCTCATCGGAGTAGCCCGCCGTAAATATATTATT
Source organism: Bellilinea sp. (assembly GCF_053501535.1). Classification (NCBI taxonomy): domain Bacteria; kingdom Bacillati; phylum Chloroflexota; class Anaerolineae; order Anaerolineales; family Anaerolineaceae; genus Bellilinea; species Bellilinea sp. The sequence continues at coordinate 60,061 of NZ_JBRCOK010000048.1, forward strand.
CTGCCCGGTTTCGAAAACAAATTGATATATTTTGCGTTCCGTTTACTGGGTAAGGGATTGACTTACGCTTTGATGGATCGCATGGTCGCGTCTGCCTTGCAGCGCAAAACGACCGCTAAAAAATAACTCCGCCAGCCAAAGCCACGCCAACCAGATCAGATTGGTTACCAGCAAATGCAGAATTTGCATCCACACCGGCGCCAGCAGGATGACGTTGATGACTCCAAGCACAAGTTGTAACACAAATAGCGCACTGAGCGCGTAGGTTGCCTGTTGCATCAATTGAAAAGGAAAATTTCTACGAAATGCAAGTGCTGCTGCAAGGGTATAAACCCCCATCAGAGCGGCAATTCCCGGATGGAAAACCCGCAAGCGAATTAAGAAGTTGGCAGTGGGGTCAAAATCCTGCTGCAACCCCTGAACAAGAGAAGTGGCAGGATAAAGGGTGTCTCCCAGTGCGGTGACGGCCCCGCTTGCGCCAAGAACAATCATTCCAATCAGCCCAAGGTAAATCAATACACTCCATCCACCTCGCTTCAGCTCCAACCGGTTTGAGTGATCATCTGCACTCCACCGGGCGGTTAGGAAAATAGCCGCAACCAGCAAGAATGTATTGATTAGATGAATCATCATCACCACGGCGCGGTGAATCGAGTCGTTTTGTCCAGTTAACTCATTCAATACCAGAACAGCCCCAATTAATGATTCTACAATAGTGAAAACACCGGCAGCCGCAGCAGATTTTCGCACCAAATGGCCTTTGGGGAATAACCGGAAAGCTGCAATTACCAGCACGGCCATTAAAATCACGACCAGTCCACTGGAGAGACGATGGGTAAATTCAATCAGCGTTTCAACTGCCGGTGCACGGGGAATCACCTCGCCATTGCATAAAGGCCAGTGTGCCCCGCAACCTGCACCAGAACCGGTAGCACGCACAAATGCCCCCCATAGAATGACCAGAATATTGTAAAAAAGAACTCCCCACACATATTTTCGAAACGATTGAATTGATTTGAAAATATTGGTCATTGTCATCATAATCCCTTTCCAATTTATTTTACCGGGCTGGTAGCGCCTTGTATAGATTGGTACGCTGTTTAACTTAAGACAAAAGACCCAAGCAAACATGCTAAAGACCACTGGTAGAACCTTAAGGGTATGTTATACTCTGTATGCCCCCAAATTCCATTCCTAAAAAGGAGCCCATATGAAAAAAGATTTTCTTGCGGTTTCTGACTATACCCCGGCAGAACTACAAGGAATGCTTGATTTGGCAATCCGCCTGAAGCAAGAATGGCAGGCAGGCGGAAACGAGCCCCTGCTCAAAAACAAAGTTCTTGGGATGATCTTCCAAAAACCCAGCCTGCGCACCCGGGTCAGTTTTGATATGGCCATGCGCCATCTGGGCGGGGATGCGTTGTACCTCTCACCCAATGAAATTGGCTTGGGGCAGCGCGAATCGATCGCGGATGTTGCCCGCGTCATGTCCGGGTATGTGGATGCCATGATGGCCAGAGTATTCGCCCATGAGCACGTGCTGGAACTGGCAAAATGGTCGAGCATCCCTGTCATCAACGGTCTGAGCGATTATAACCACCCCTGTCAGGCAATGGCGGATGCCCTCACAATTCAGGAAGAATTTGGCTCGCTCAAAGGATTGAATGTCACCTTTATTGGCGATGGCAATAATGTAGCCGTATCTTTGATGCACATCTGCACGAAATTGGGTGCAAATTTCACCATCGCCAGCCCGGAAGGGTACGATATTGTCCCCAAAGCGGTTGAAATGGCCAAGCAATTTGCCGCCGAAAGTGGCAGCCGGTTGACTTTCTTGCGCGACCCACACCAGGCCGTCAAAGATGCCCATGTCATTTATACCGACACCTGGACCAGCATGGGACAGGAAGCGGAAGCCAAAAAACGCGAAATGGTCTTTCCGCCCTATCAGGTAAATCAACAACTGGTTTCCGAAGCACGTTCGGATGTCATCGTCATGCACTGCCTCCCAGCACATCGTGGACAGGAAATTACTGACGAAGTTGCTGATGGGCCTCATTCCCGCCTGTTCCCTCAAGCTCATAACCGCTTGCATGCCCAAAAAGCGATTTTGGTTGAATTGCTGGTGGAAAAATAACAGGATAAACCTATGCTGACCAGAGAAAATCTGACCAAAGAACTGATCGAACTGGAAGAAAAATACGGCGCCCACAACTACCATCCGCTGGATGTCGTAATCAACCGGGCTGAAGGGGTGTGGGTCTGGGATGTTGAAGGCAACCGCTATCTGGATTGCCTGAGCGCCTATTCTGCACTTAATCAAGGCCATGTTCATCCGCGCATTTTACGCGCCCTTACCGAACAGGCTCAAAAGGTTACCCTGACCTCGCGTGCCTTCCGCAATGACCAGTTACCGCTCTTCTACAAAGAGCTATCTGAACTGAGCGGTTACGACATGTCCTTGCCGATGAACAGTGGTGCCGAGGCGGTTGAAACCGCGCTCAAATTGGCCCGTAAATGGGCTTATCAGGTAAAGGGAGTTCCCCGCTATCAGGCTGAAATCATCGTCGCCGAAGGCAACTTCCATGGGCGCACCATTTCCATCATTTCCTGCTCTACTGAACCGCTCTATAAAAACGATTTTGGGCCATTCACACCCGGCTTCGTGACCGTACCCTATGGTGATGCTCAGGCACTTGCCAAAGCCATTACGCCCAACACCGCAGCCGTGTTATTGGAGCCCATTCAAGGGGAAGGCGGAGTTATCATTCCTCCAGCCGGTTATTTACAAGAGGTAGCCAGGATTTGCAATGCAAATCAGGTTTTGTTCATCGCTGATGAAATTCAAACCGGCCTCGGACGCACCGGCAAACTCTTCGCCTGTGATCACGAAAATGTCCGCCCGGATATTGTCATCATCGGCAAAGCGCTTTCCGGTGGATTTTACCCCGTTTCGGCAATCCTGGCAGACCACCCCATCTTGAGCCTGTATCAACCTGGTGAACATGGCTCTACCTTTGGTGGAAATCCTCTTGCATGCGCCGTAGCGCGCGAGGCTTTGAAGGTCATAGTTGAAGAGAATCTCATCGAAAATGCCCGCCAGATGGGAGAATACTTCCTTGAACGTCTCGAAGAAATCCCCTCTCCACATATCCGAGAAGTGCGCGGACGCGGTCTACTGATCGGTGTTGAATTGAAAGAAGAGGCGGGTGGCGCGCGGCGGTTTTGTGAGGCTTTGCAGAAAAAAGGCATCCTCGCCAAGGAAACTCATCAGCACATCATCCGCTTTGCACCACCTCTGATCATCACTCGTAAGGAGATTGATTGGGCCGTTCCCCATATTTACGATGTTTTGACGATGCCCTGAGGTTCAACAGCTCAATGACCACAATAAACACCGGCGATTACAAGCCGGTGTTGAGTTTAATCACAACCTGCCTGCCTGGCTTATCCCATGATTTGGTACAATCAAGGTGTCAGTCCTCTCTAACCTCCGCGAGGTGAATGATGAATTTTCGCAAGACAAAAATTGTAGCGACCATCGGTCCGGCAAGTGAAAACGAAGATACACTGCGGCGTTTGATTGAAGCCGGCATTGATGTAGCCCGTTTGAATTTTTCGCATGGCTCCCATGAAGAACATCTTGAAAAAATCCGCCTGATTCGAAAACTTTCTGAAGAGTTAAGTAAACCAGTCTCCATTTTGCAAGACTTACAGGGACCCAAACTCAGGGTGGGCAAATTACCTGCAGAAGGAATCCCTCTCCAAGCCGGGGATATGGTTGTGCTGACCCAGGTTTCCAATATGGGTTCACTGGATGACCTGCCCCCATCCATCGTTCTCATTCCTTTGGATGTCCCCAATCTGGCGCGCGGTGTCGTTCCCGGCAATCGCATTCTGCTGGATGACGGTAATCTTGAATTTGAAGTCACTGAGGTCAAAGGGGACGCTGTATTTGCAAAGGTTATTCTGGGCGGAACGTTGTATTCCAACAAGGGCGTCAACCTGCCTGGCGCAGCGCTTGGCATTCCCCCTTTCACGGAAAAAGACCGCCTCGACCTCGAATTTGGTTTGAAAAATGGGGTAGACTGGGTTGCGATCAGTTTTGTGCATCGCGCGTCGGATATTGAAGAAGTCCGTAATGCCATGCGGGAAATACTCCCCAGCCGGGCGAATACCCCCATCATCGCCAAACTGGAACGCCCCGAAGCAATCGTAAACCTGCATGAAATCATTCACGCAGCCGACGGGGTAATGGTCGCCCGTGGCGATTTAGGGGTAGAAACTTCCCCCTCCACCGTACCCATCATTCAAAAACGAATTATTGACATGGCAAATCGCCATGCAAAGCCGGTCATAACCGCCACCCAAATGCTGGACTCCATGATTCGCAACCCAAGGCCCACCCGCGCCGAAGCCTCCGATGTTGCCAATGCAATCTTTGACGGCACCGATGCGGTAATGCTCTCTGGCGAAACCGCCAGCGGATCATATCCAATAGAAGCTGTAAAAGTTATGGCAAACATCATTTGCGAAGCTGAAGCCAATGCCGCTGAATATGCTCATTATTCAACCCGCCCCGCAGAAGCCCCGCAGGATGATGCACTGGCAATTACCCGCGCTGCTAAAGAACTGGCGCACGACCGCAATGTCGTTGCGATTGCCGTTTTCACCCAAACCGGTAAAACCGCCTTGCTGATGTCAAAATCGCGACCTAACGTCCCCGTTTTTGCCTTTACACCCGAAGAACAAACCTATCAACGAATGGGACTCTACTGGGGAGTGATCCCCTTCCTGGTTCCATTTGCCTCAACGGTGGAAGCCATGGTTGCCAGTGTCGAAGCCGCGCTGGTTTCTTCAACCTCCATCCGCAGCGGAGATCAGGTGGTGGTCATCAGTGGATTTCCGGTGGGCGCCATGCGCCCACCCAATTTCGCCTTACTTTATACGGTTGGAGAATGGACTTGAGGTGATAAAGATGTCCCCTTATACCACGCTCATTGAAGTTGAAGATGTCTTTGCCCACTTACATCATCCTGACTGGCTCATCGTGGATTGTCGTTTCGATCTGACAAACGTCGAATGGGGTTTCAAGGACTATCAACAGGGTCATATTCCTGGCTCGGTCTACGCCCATTTGGATCACGATTGTTCTGCTCCGCCCACTCCTCATACTGGAAGGCACCCATTACCTTCACCGCAGGACTTTGCCGATACCCTCGAGCGGTTGGGGATCAGCAATCATTCTCAGGTAGTTGCCCTGGATACCACTGGCGGTTCATTTGCTGCGCGCTTTTGGTGGATGCTTAAGTGGTTGGGACATTCAACTGTGGCTGTTCTAAACGGTGGTTGGAATGCGTGGAAATCTGCCGGCTTTCCGCTTGCACAGGGAATTGAAACCCGACCCCGCGGCAAATTTGTCCCCAACCCTCAGCCGGACAAAATGATTACCACTGCCGAAATGCTCAACCTGCTGAAGAAGCCCGAATACAAAATCATTGATGCCCGCGCTCCCGAACGATACCGCGGTGAATTCGAACCCCTCGACCCTGTTGCCGGTCACATTCCCGGCAGCCTCAATCGTTTTCACGAAAAAAATCTTGCCCGTGCAGGCAAGCTGAAATCAGCCGAGATTCTACGGAAAGAATTCACAGAATTAATTGGAGACACACCTCCCCATCAGGTGATTGTTTATTGTGGTTCCGGAGTAACTTCCTGCCATCACCTGCTGGCAATGGAATATGCCGGCATACAGGGTGCAAAACTGTATGCCGGCTCTTGGAGCGAGTGGATCAGAGACCTCAATCGCCCAATCGAAGTTGGCTGACGGATCGTCTCTAAATCTGCATCTGTTGCATGATTTTATCGAGCGATTCGCGGCTGGGTCGCAATTTTTCAGCGGGAAGCCGATTTAAGGGCGTATCAGGCAGATTGTACATATCAAAAATGGTTGGCGCATTGGGATTGACATACAGAATGCCGGTCAACAACCAGTTATTTTGCTCCGCCTCGTAAAGAACCCGCAAAGCTTCAAAGATGTTGGTTGGATCATAATCGCGGTCGAGTTTCTTCAAAACGATGGTTGCTCCATCATGCAATGTGACTTCACGAGCACTGCCCTCTTCGAAGTCCTCAATCGTAATTTCCTCGCGAGCAGGAACGTAAGTGATATCGTGCAAGGCTATCTCGTGTTCTTTACCCCACGTATAGGAATGGAAGGAATCTTCTTTATTGTGAAAGGTAACACACGGGCTGATGATGTCAATAACCGCAATTCCCCGGTGGCTGAAGGCGGCTTTGAAGATTTCCTTTACCTGCTTTGGGTCGCCGGCAAAAGATCTTGCAACAAACGAAGCCCGGCTGACCAGCGCTTCCATGCAGATATCCACCGGAAAGTACCTGTTCACCCCTTGCCGCTTTAGTTCCAGCCCCACTTCGGCAGTTGCTGAAAACTGGCCTTTGGTCAATCCATAAACACCGTTATTCTCAACCACATAGACCATTGGCAGATTTCGGCGCATGACATGCTTAAACTGCCCCATCCCAATGCTGGCTGTATCCCCATCCCCACTGACGCCAATCCCTTTGAGAGTGTGATCGGCGAATAAGGCGCCCAAAGCCAACGACGGCATACGGCCATGCAAACCATTAAAGCCAAAAGAACGGTTGAGAAAATAGGTCGGGCTTTTACTGGAACAACCAATCCCACTGAATTTGACAACCGTTTCGGGAACGACATTTAATTCGTACAGAGCAGCGATGATTTGATTGGAAATGGAATTATGCCCACAACCAGCGCATAAAGTGCTGTTATGACCTTTGTAATCCTGCCGGCTTAAGCCTGCAAGGTTCACCTGAGTTTTCGGCGCAGCCTGAGTAGTCATCGGTTATTTGCCCTCCATTGACAAAATCCGTTCTTTTATCCAGTTTGCGGTGATCGGCATACCGTCAATGTGAGAAACCTGGCGCAACCTGGAACCGCATTCTGAAAAGTGCATGGTCAACAACTGTTTCAATTGACCATCACGGTTCAACTCTACAACATAGGTGCGATCATATTCATGCAGGAAATTGCACACCTCATCCCGGAAAGGCAGGGATCGAACTCTCATGTAATCGGTCGGGAATCCAGCCTCAGCCAGCAAATCGCGTGCTTCTTGAATTGCTGGATCGGTTGAGCCAAAACCAACGATAGCAAATTTTGCACCTTCCATCCTCTCTATAACCGGGTCGGGCAAGAGATGACGGTTATCCCAAATCTTTCTTTTCAACCGGTTGAGACCGCGTTCCCAGACATCCGGATCTTCGCTGTAGCGGGTCATCTCGTCATGGCCGGTGCCACGAGCAAAATAGGCACTGGCAGGGTGGCGATTGCCGGGCAGGGTTCTATATGGTATTCCATCCCCATCAATATCCAGATACCGGCCCCATTTACCATCCAGTTTTTCAAGAATTTTCTGCAAGTCCTCTTCCCACAACACTTTCCCACGATCCATCGGTTGATCGGGATATTCAAAACGCGGCGAGATATGGTAATTCATGCCAAGGTCGAGATCGGTCAAAATCAATACAGGGGTCTGTAAACGCTCGGCAATATCGAAAGATTTCCATCCAAATTCAAAACATTCCTTAACATTACCCGGTAATAGGATAATGTATTCCGTATCACCATGACTGATGAAATTGGCGAAAGTTAAATCACCTTGAGCCGTGCGGGTTGGCAAACCGGTCGAAGGGCCTACCCGCTGCACATCCCAAACCACAACTGGCACTTCAGCATAATAAGCCAGACCCAAATACTCTGCCATCAGCGAAATCCCCGGGCCGGAGGTGGAAGTCATGGCACGCAATCCTGCCCAACCCGCACCAACCGCCATGCCAATTGCAGCAATCTCATCCTCAGCCTGAATCACCACCGAGGTGGCTTTACCAGTTTCCGGGTCGGTACGCAGTGAAGGCAGATATTCCATAACCGCCTCAGCCAAACTGGAAGCCGGCGTGATGGGATACCATGCGGTCAGTTGAACACCACCATACAGCGCACCCAGTGCCGATGCGATATTTCCTTCAGTGATAATATATCCTTCCAAAGGGGACATGGGTTCCACATAATAAGGATCACGTTTAATTAAATTTTGTTTTGCCCAATCGGCTGCTGCTTTGATTACCTGCCAGTTTGAATCAACCGCTTTCTTCTTGCCTTTGAAGTGCGCATCCAATACCTGATAGACCACATCCAGATCAATGCCGAGCATTTGGGCAACAACCCCAACATAGACCATATTCGCCATATAATCACGCAAATTTTGCGGCGCATCGGCCTCTTTGATGAGCCGCTTAACTGGCATGGGATAGAGCACGATATCATCACGGTCAATATCCAGCTTGAAATCATCTGGATAAAAAAGCACTCCCCCCGGCACGAGAAATTTCATTTCGGTAGCCAATGTGGAAGGATTCATTGCTACGACAATATGATCCATCTCGACCCGTGCCAGGTAACCTTTCTTGCTCAATCGAATTGAGTACCAGGTGGGTAATCCCTGAATATTGGATGGGAATATATTTTTCCCATTGACTGGAATTCCCATGCGGAATAAGGTTTTCAGCAGGATGGTATTAGCAGTTGCAGAACCCGACCCATTGACCGTGCTAAAGGTAATGCAAAAGTCGTTAACTATTCTATCGCCCACCGTACCGTTATCGCTAACTAAAGCAGGCTGTATCTGAGACATAGGGACTCCTTTTGAGTGTTGTAAGGTAATTCGCCGTTCGGTTTACTCAAATGTCTGATAGGATGGCCTTTTCGAACGCTGGTAAATTAAGTCCATGTGTTCGACCAGTGCATCATATCCTTCGTTGAAGTTTTGCTTGCAAATGGCATCCACCATTTTTTCGTGATACTGCCAAACCCGTTCTAAATAAGCAAAATCCGTATAAACATCCAATCCAACCGCCTCATATACTTCCCAATACGCCTCCAGTAATCCCTGGACAAACGGATTTTCCAGCCTTTTGAAAATGGTCAAATGAAGCAGGCGGTGTTCCTGATGAGGGATCTGTGGCGGATTGGAAGACAATTTTTCCTTTGCGCGCTGGACAATCATTCTCAATTGCTGATAATCTTCGCTGTTCAACAATCCTACAGCCTCATACCAGTAAGAAGTTTCAATATGGGTGCGCAAATCGGAAAATTCCAGAAACGTCTCCGCGTTTTGAGATAGGGAATAATACAAACTCTGAAGTACTGCCGGTTTGAATTGATATGGCAGCAGTCGAATGCCGGTTCGGGGACGCACCTCAACCAACCCCATTATCCGCGCAACTTCTAACTGCTCACGCAGACTGGCAATACTGATGCCCAATTCACGGCTCAACTGCGACAGGGAGGGAATACGCTCACCAACTTTCACCTTGCCGCAGGACAGGTAGCGCAGAAATTCTGAAAGATGAAAATCACCGTTTTGCATGGGATATTGAATCAAAAAAAACTGATTAATCAGATGATTATATCGCTTATAGTATATCACCGCCCTGCCTTTCAAACAAGAATGATTTTTGTAAGGAAAAAAGGGGATAAAAAGAATGATCTTGCTTCAATCAAAATACTGAGTCAATTCCACCAGCGCTTTTCCCAAACGCGTCCCGTGCCATGTCAGCAAACTACCTTCAATCCCATAAACTTTGTTGTGCTTCACTGCCGGTGTTTTCTCCAACAACCGAAATATTTCCTGCACGTCTTCGTCCTGAAATAAATACGGTTCATCCGGCAGCAAAATCAATTCGGGTTGAGCTTCCAGCACTTCTTCAACCGTGACATGCGGATAACGTGTATCAACCCCTTCACCCGCTATTTCAGCAGCGAATCCCAAATCAGCATCCAATGGATACCGCCGTTTACGCTCTGCAAATACGTTATTTCCGCCCATCAAGCGGATCAAATCATGGCAGTAAGTGTCCCGATTGAACGTCATCCACCAGTGAACACCGGAAGGGGTTTGGTCTTGCCAGATGGGAACAAAAACAGGCACGGGCTGAAGATCAAACAGGCGGTTCTCCGCATATTCCACTGCGGTTTCCAGCGTTCTCAAAGATGCAAACGCCCTTTCCTGTCGGAATAAATAAACCAGCTGCCAGAGGTCATCCAGTGCCTGTCGAACCGTTTTTGGAAAGGTCAGCCAAACATTTAGCGTTTGTGCCAATTCCTCCACACAAATCCGGCTATTTTCTTCCTGATTGGCAATCACCAAATCGGGGGATAATTGCAAAACCTGATCAACTCGCGTGTTTTTTGTACCTCCAACTTTCGGTAAATCAAGAACTTGGGATGGATGGATGCAATAATCCGTTACACCAACAAGATGAGCGCCCATCCCCAAATCAAACAGGCTTTCGCTCATCGAAGGCACCAGAGAAACCACCCGCTCCGGGAAGGAAGAAAAACCGCTCAAATCTAAAAGTATTGGCATTTTGAGATGATTACAACTCCGCTTTACCCAACTCGATGGCTGCCGCTGCGAGAATCGCAGCAGCTTTGGGGAGCACTTGCTCATCAAAGTCAAACTCCGGGTGATGGTGACTGGCAGTCAATCCCTTCTCTGGGTTCCCGCTGCCTATAAAGAAAAAGCAGCCGGGAACTGCGTTCAAAAATACCGCCATATCCTCTGAAACCATGCTGCGGTAATTTCTTTCATTGCGGTACTCGGGGAGCAAATTCAACATCACTTCCTGCACAATTTCTGCAATTCGGGGATGATTCACCACTGGCCAGGTCAGACGTTGGATTTCAATTTCCGCCTCACAATTCATTCCCTGTGAAATTGAGCGCACAATTTGCTCAAGCCGTGCCACAACAACATCGCGGACTTCGGGTAGAAAAGTGCGAATTGTTCCACGCAGCTCGGCCAGATTGGGAATAACGTTGTAAGCGCTTCCGGCAGCCATTTGAGTCACGCTCACAACCGCCGACTCGAGCGGAGCAATATTTCGAGATACAATTGTCTGCAGAGCCATCACAATCTGGGCGGCTGCCACAATCGGGTCAATGGTCGTTTCGGGCAGTCCTCCATGGCCGCCTTTTCCCAAAATGCGCACTGTGAAGAAATCCGCGCCGGCCATAAACGCGCCAGGCACCACCGCTGCCCAGCCAAGCGGTTTTTCATTCCATAAATGCAGACCTAAACAATAATCTACTTTGGGATTTTCAAGCACTTGTTCAGCAACCATCCGTTCTGCACCCCCCAATCCTTCTTCTGCCGGTTGAAAGACCAATTTAACCGTTCCATGAATCGCATCTCGATACTCCTGCAACAGACGCGCCACCGTTAATCCAATTGCCATGTGTCCATCATGACCGCAGGCGTGCATGACACCAGGATTTTGGGAAGCGTACTCCGCCCCGGTCTGCTCATCAATTGGAAGAGCATCCATATCAAAGCGAAGCATCACCACCCGTCCGGGCCGTGCGCCTTCAATGACCGCCACAACCCCTGTTTCCGCGATACCCGTTGAAACCTCCAAACCGAGGGAGCGCAATTCTCTGGTTACAACCTCGGCCGTACGATACTCTCGGAAACCCAACTCAGGATGCCGGTGGAAGTCCCGTCGTAATTTCTGGCTATACGCAAATAGCGTTTCGGCTTTTTCAACAAATGGAGGTGTGTTTGTCATTTGAACTTGATTCTCCGGAATGAGTCAACATAACGGGGATTATCCTCGCTGCTGTCCGCAGATCGACGCTGGCGCTGCATCCGCTCCATTTCCTCTAAATTTGCAATCTGGCTGCGGTACTGCTTTAAAGCCTCAATTTTTAATTCCCATGTTTCGGTTACATCTATCATCATATTCGGTTGCGCTGTCAGTGTCAACCACAATTCTTTAATTTCGTGAGGAAGCAGTCCCTTTTCCCATAACTCGGGATAGTAAAGCGGATTGCCGCTAGCCGGATAAACCGCCTCACAGACAATTTGACCGGCAATGCGGTGGTCAGGATGATTGATGCGGTCTTCGCGGTGAAAATAATTGGTTGGGTCACTCGTGACGACCACATCCGGTCTAACTTCACGAATCACCGCCACTACTTCACGCCGGGCTGCCAGGTCTGGTTGAAGATACCCATCTTCAAAGTCAAGAAACCTGACTTTATCAACGCCCAAAATGGCGGCTGCCCGATTTTGTTCCTCCTCGCGAAGGCGGGATAAGGCTTGCCGGTCAACCAGTTCGCCTCGTACCCCTTTGTCGCCCCGGGTAAGCAAACAATATTCAACCCAATGTCCCATGCGTGTCCAACGGGCAATTGTCGCACCGCAAAAAAATTCTGGATCATCCGGATGAGCCAGAATTACCAGAATTTTCTGTGGACCTGACCAGTTTTCAGGATTTTTTTGGTCCGCGTTTTCTTCGACCACCTTTTCCTCCTGATCGCCGTCTTGGCTTGGTAGATGAGGGCTCTGGATATCCAGTCGTTTGTTCAGGCCGACCACTCTCATCTTCAGTGGGGGGTTGTATACCCGCTTCGTATTCTTCAATGTTTTCTTCTTCAATAACCGCTTCAACCGTCCCGCTTTCGACGGGTGGTTCACTGAAAGCTAGAATTTCTTCGCGGGTAAATTCCCTGATGCCCACTTCGGGTATATCTACGCGCACTTTGCCAGCCAGTGGTAAAACATCAATCACCTTGCCCTCACCAAGCGGAGTGGCAATTCGTTTATTCCGCTTCGGCAAACCTTTGCGGGCTTCAACATAGGTATCAAATTCATAGATCAGGCAGCAACGCAACCGCCCGCACATCCCAGTGATTTCAGTGGGAGTCAGGGATATTCCCTGCTCTTTCGCCATCCGGATGGAGATCGAGCTGAACTCAGTCAAGAAGCGCGAACAACACCGCGTTTCCAGCCCACAAGCTCCCATCCCCCCCAGCAACTTGGCCACATCCCGTGGCCCAATTTGACGCAATTCCACCATCGCTGGAGCGTATTGTCGTTGCATATCCTGCCGCAGGGATTTTAGGTCTACCCGCTCTTCGCCCTCGGTTGAATACAGTATCGTCAGCCGCGAACCATCAAAACTATACTCGGCTGCAACTACCTTGAGGTTTTGCAGCCTTAATTCCGATGCCCGCCGTCGGCAAACCTCGACCACATCTAATTCCCGCAACTGCCACAGCTGGCGCAATAACAAATCTCGGGGTGTGGCCACCCGTTCAACTGGTTTCCAGCCGCCTTCGGGTGGCTGCATGGGTTCTTTGACAATTTGGGCAACTTCACCAATTTGCCAGCCGCGAGCAGTTTCGACCACCACCGCGTCGCCTACGCGGAGCAGAGGCAGATTGGTTGCCTGAAAGTGATAGATCTTACCGACTTTGGAAAAACGAATCCCAACAATCTGCTGAACAGCAGTTGTCTCCATTCAATTTTACTCCACCATCTCAATTTTCACGCCGCCCTGTCTTTTAAAGGCAGCCACACTCAATTGAGCAGCCAGTTGTTCCGCGATTTGGCGCAGAGCTTTACCGGCTGCTGAATCGGGTTGGGAAAGGACTATCGGTTTTCCTTCGTCTCCGCCCACCCTTACAGCCGGTTCTAACGGGATTACCCCAAGGAAAGGCGCCTGATGCTGTTTCGCCAGCGATTCTCCTCCTCCTCTTCCAAACACATCCACTACCGTTCCATCCGGCATTTGCAGGTAGCTCATATTTTCAATTACCCCTAATATCGGAACGTTCAACTGCTCAAACATTTGAATTCCCCGGCTGGCATCTTCCAGCGAAACCGCTTGTGGCAGGGTAACAATCACCCCACCGCTGAGCGGCATGGATTGTGCCAGACTGAGTTGCGCATCACCGGTTCCTGGAGGCAGGTCAATGATCAGGTAATCGAGCAATCCCCAATCTACATCGCCTAAAAATTGTCGAATAGCTGAATGCAGCATCGGCCCTCGCCAGATTAAGGCTTTACCGGGTGGTACCAGAAAACCAATGGACATAACCTTTACACCGTATGCTTCGGCAGGTTTAATCTTTTCTCCCTGAATGGGAGGTAGACGATCAACTCCCATCATCCGTGGGACGTTTGGACCATAGATATCTGCATCCAAAAGGCCCACCCTCGCACCACTTTGTGCTAACGCCACCGCCAGATTAACCGCCACAGTGGTTTTACCTACTCCGCCTTTCCCCGAAGCAATCGCCACTGCGTTCTTGACAGGAATTTCCATCAAACCGCGCGCATGACCATCATTACGAACGTAGGCATCAAAGCGAATCTGAACTTCATTGACTCCTGGTATGGCAAGCACTGCCTGGCGGGCCTCAGCCTCAATCTTCCCTTTCAGAGGACAGGCCGGTGTTGTCAACACAATGTCAAAACTGACTTTTCCATCCTGGATTTCAAGGTTTTGAACCATATTCAGAGAAACTAAATCCTGATGAAGCTCCGGTTCTTCAACCTTGCTCAACGCTGCCAGGACAGCATCTTTTGTAATAGAAGGTGAATCCATTAATTTAACCTCATGCTTTGCTTGAAAAGAGTCTCAAGATTTATTGAAATACTGTTGCAATTCTCTTTTGCATTGCTCAAACTGTTTTACCAGATCATGGTCTGAACCACGAAAACGGCGGATCGTCTGTCTGGCGCACATCGTACAACCCCGCATACCGCGGTACGAATCGATTGTACAGGTTTGGCAGCCTCCCATCCGTACCATCATCAGGGTAAATGCTGCTCTTTCGACCAGATCTGCCTTTTCAGAACAGACCTCGTCAACCAGTTTTTGCCAGTCAACCCCGCGTAAATTGCGCAAGTGGCCAATCACGCGCGGGGGAAACATCACTTCCGTATCGCTATTATACATGCTGTCGGCTTTCCTCGAAAGTCAAAATCAAGGGTTGACCTTTCTGGCGGCAGCCTTTTGGGCTTCCTTTTCAGCCCGGGCAGCCTCTTCCCGTGCGTAATTTGTTGGACGGATTTGAGCATAATAAGAAGCCGGTTTGCTCAGCCGTTCCAAATCGAAGATGTGCTCTTTCAAACGGTCATACGATGCGATTTCGTAATCATGGTCCATTTTGATGGCATCAAACGGACAAAATTCTGCACAAAAACCACAATTCATACAGATATCCACGTCAATGTAGAATTCTTTTGGCTGCGGAATGGGCTTACCTGTAACCGGATCGTTTGTACGCACAATCCAGATACATTGCGGCGGGCACACTTTTGCACATATCCCACAGGATGTGCAGCGAATCTCTTTTTCGCCATTTACCCCTTCATCATACACCAGAAAAGGAATGTAGCGGAATTCTTCTGGAACGGGAAGTTTTTCTTCCGGATACTGGATGGTGAAAATTCCCTCCACATCCGGACTGCGTCTGAGTTCTATTCCCTCCGGCGTAAAGTAACGCTTCTTTCCAATCCGCAAATCTTCAAGATAGGTTTTTACAAAGTGTCGGAAGGTTGTCCACAAACCTCTTAGAATGCCGCTTCCTGTAATCATCCCTCCTCCTTCCGGCCTTATCGGTCCACTTCGCCCAAAACAATATCAATTGAACCCAATATGGTCACTACATCGGCAATCTTTTGACCTCGGCACATCTCGGCCAGACTGGTCAGATTGATAAAGGTTGGAGCCCGAACATGATAGCGCCATGGGTTGGGTTTGCCGTTCGATACCACATAAAACCCCAACTCGCCTTTCGGACCTTCAACCCTACCATACGATTCGCCGGCCGGCACCCGTACCTGATATTGGGGTTTCCCACTCATAATTGGGCCGTCGGGGATATCCCGCAACACCTGCTGGAGAATGCGTAAGCTTTGTCGCATTTCATCCAGTCGCAAGAGGTAGCGGTCGTATATATCACCGTTATAGCGAACCGGAATATCGAACTCAAAGCGGTCATAAATGCTGTATGGGTCAGCCCGGCGGACATCATACGGCACCCCCGATGCTCGTAAAACCGGTCCTGAAGCAGACAGGGCAATTGCCTGTTCAGCGGTCAACACACCCACCCCCTCACATCGTCCACGTACAATCTCATTATTTGTGATGAAGTAATCCATCTCATCCAGTTTTCTGGGGAGGCGGTCCAATACCAGTTTGCGGATTTTTTCCATCACATCGTCAGGAATATCACGCGCCACACCCCCAAAACGAAAATAATTACACATCATCCGTGAACCGGACACCGCTTCAAACACATCCAGGATCAATTCCCGTTCTTCGAGCGCATACAACATGGGAGTGAAGAACGCACCCAAATCATTCAACAAAAAACCGATCGAAAAAATGTGATTCAAGAAGCGGGTTAACTCCGCCATCATCACCCGAATGTATTCTGCGCGTTCAGGTGGTTGAACACCCATCAACTTTTCAACCGCCAGAGCATAACCAAAATTGTTGCTCATCGAGCAAACATAATCCAGCCGGTCAGTAAAGGGCATATTTTGTAAAAACGTGTTCCGTTCGCCAATCTTTTCGTGATTGCGGTGCAGATAGCCCATGATTGGTTTCAAATCAACCACGGTTTCTCCATCCAACACCACCACCATGCGAAACACCCCATGGGTTGAGGGATGTTGAGGTCCGAGATTGACCACCACCTGCTCAGTCAAAAAATCGTCCGTTTTGTCCACCCGCTTCAAACCGCTATACAGCAATTCATCCGTTTCTGGAGACCACTGCTCTGGATCAAAACCCGGTGGAAATTGAACATTATCATGAAAGGGATTTTTATCTTCGATTCGATACACATGACCTTCCGGCCAGCGACTTTTGAAGGGTTTGGTTTCTTCCTCAAAAAACGGTTCCTTCCAGTCTTTGCGTAATGGATGACCGTAAAAACCCTCCCAGGTTAAGATTCGCCTCAGGTCGGGGTGATTCTCAAATCGAATACCCAGCAAATCCCAAGCTTCACGCTCTTGAAATTCTGCCCCCGGAAATAACGGTGTGAGGGATGGTACCACCGGATTTTCACGATCAACCTGAGTTTTTAGAACCAGCGCTCCCCCACCGGTAGTCCGGTAAAAGTGATACACTACCTCCATCTTGTTTTCCGGCAGGTAGTCAACTCCGGTCACCGAGGAGAGGTAATCATAGCCCATTTCATCCTTCAAGGCTTGCACAACCTGCACCAGATTCTCCGGCTGAACCATATAACCTCCATATCCCGCTCTGGGATCTGGTACAACAATTTCCGGGAATCTTTCCGTCAGGCTGGGCGATTGAATTTCAATCTGTTCACTCATGGGTCGTTTCTCCCTCGGCCTGTGCCTTCCCCTCTTCTAGGATTTGATGGGTAACCTGTTTGATCAAGTCAAACTTGCGCGGGTCCATTAAATCCGGTCCCAAA
Source organism: Bellilinea sp. (assembly GCF_053501535.1). Taxonomy (NCBI): domain Bacteria; kingdom Bacillati; phylum Chloroflexota; class Anaerolineae; order Anaerolineales; family Anaerolineaceae; genus Bellilinea; species Bellilinea sp. Next base: position 77,408 of record NZ_JBRCOK010000048.1, read on the forward strand.
ACCGGAACAGGAATTGGTTCGCTGGGGGTCTTTTGATACCAGGGCACACTTCGCAAAGATTGTTTTTCGATCTTTTTCATTAAAGTAATGAAACCATGCATCAATGCCTGCGGCGTTGGCGGACACCCCGGAATATAAACATCTACTGGAATGAATTTATCCACTCCGGCCACGACGGAATAACCTTCCTTGAAAGGGCCTCCGCCTGAAGCGCAGGCACCCATTGCAATCACATAACGAGGTTCGGGCATCTGGTTATACAACCGAACAATTTGCGGAATCATTTTTTTGGTCACCGTGCCCGAAACGATCATCAAGTCCGCCTGGCGTGGACTGGGGCGCATGACCTCCATGCCAAAACGAGAAAAATCGAAGCGGCTGGCTGCCGTACCAATCATTTCAATGGCACAACAGGCCAGCCCAAACATCATCGGCCAGATGGAGTTTTTACGGCTCCAATTGTAAATTTTATCCAGCGTGGTGATTGCCACCTGTCCGTGCATTTCAGGCGGAATGTCATATCCCGGCGAATTTAACGCTTCCTCACCCATGGAATCGCCTTTCTTGAATTAAGAACTTGTGGATAACCTGCAAAATGGTACGGTTCATTGATGATTCTACCGCATCCTGCTTGACTGTCAACATTGAATTAAGATAAAATAATTTTGCATAAATATCATGGAGAAGAACACATCTCAACAAATTCTGGATTATCTTTCGGAAAATCCTAATGCCTCTGTGCGTCAAATCAGCCGCGCATTGCAAGTCACAGCGGCCGATGTTCGTTATCATCTCTCAAACCTGCTGGAACAAAATCTGGTAAAAATCTCAGCAATTCACAAAGGCAGCCAACGGGGTCGCCCGGCGCGCTGTTATGCACTCACTCACCAGGCCAGGCCTAATAATATACTTTCATTGGCGCGTGCCGCACTATCTCTGCTCCTCAATGGGTCTCCAAACCGGGAAAAAGAAACATTGGGACAAATTGCCAACCATCTTTTTCCCACACAACCCGAATTTCCATCCTCATTAACCTCAAAAATCATCCAGCTGATCAACCGCCTGAATTCTGCCGGTTATGCCGCCAGATGGGAAGCCCGCCCACAAGGACCACGGATTTTATTTGCCAATTGCCCCTATCGTGAATTGCTCAACCAATTCCCGGAATTATGCGAGGTGGACAGATTAATTCTTCAAAAACAGCTCAGCGCTGAAACCACATTGGATCAACACATTCATCCCCACCAAGCAGATCCCCTGACCTGCCAGTTCTCTGTGAAATTAAACAAGAAGCCGTAATCCTTTTCGATTACGGCTGAAAACATTTTTGCAGTAAATCAAAAACGGTTACTCTGGCGCCCCTTCCTCAATCCAGCGGACGATTAGCTCGAGTTCCTGAGGTTCAAATTTACCGGGGTGTGTTCCATCTCTGACGACTGTTACCAGTAAACTCTGCTCGACATCACCCCCAACAATCGCCGCCCCAGACCTGCCACCCTCTAAAGCGGATTGATACGTGGTCAACGCTAGACCACCCATTGCACCATGACAGCTGCCACACCGCTGGGCAATGATCTGGCCAATGCCATTATTCCAACTCAACGGCCCTTCAAAAAGTTGCCCTTCCTGTGTCGGAGCAGGTGTCGCCGTAGGAGGCCGGGTTGGTAACGGGGTGGGTGTTTGCGGAACGAAAACGCTATCTGCCCGCGCCGATACGGGTGAAATGGTCGTGATCGCTGTTTCTTCAAATGTTACAAAGCGGTAAACAAAGAATAACAGCACCAGGCTGAGTACCGCAGCAACCGGGTAATAGATACGCTTCCTTCGACGCAATTCCTCTGGCGAAGGGGGAGGCGGAAGCAGACCCTTCTCAATTTTTTCCAGTTCCAGCGCATGTTCCTCTTCCATCTCATGCCGGGTCAGTTTGCCGGTAAACATGCTTTTGTTGAAAGTTCTCAAATGGACATGATAAAAATGCCAGATAAAAATAGCCAGTACCGCCAATATTGCCTCAGCGCCATGTGCGACTTTTGCTGCCGGTATGGCCTGCCCCGGCAGGACGCGAGCCGTGGCAATCGGATTCCACATCATGAAACCGGTCAAGGCCATCAACACCAACCCCCACACCATCGCCCAGTATTCTGCCTTTTCGACAAAATTATAGCGATCCATTTTGGGGCGTTCTTTCCTCAAACCCAGATTGTAAAGAAAATGCTGAAAGGCATCCTGTAAATCCTTGAAACCCGGCAGCATACTGGCCTCTTTGCGTTGAACGTACAATTTATAGCCAATCGCAACGAGATGATAAATAGCCTGAAGTAAAAATACAATCGAGGCGGTGCGGTGTATGATGCGCGTCATTTCAATTCCACCCAACGCCGCAATGACAGAAATTGAAATTGAACTCTGGGCAAACTTCTGCACCAATCCCGTTACCGCCAAAGTGGTAAAGGAGGCAATCAGCACAATATGCTCAATTCGCTGCGCCAGACTGAAACGCGTGTAGCTCTTTTGATTCTCGCTCATTATGAATTCTCCTCATCTTGCGGTTTCTCGTCAGAGAATTGAGTATCGGCTTGTTCTGCTTGCTCCTCTGTTTCAATATCCTTACTGGTTTCTTCAGTAGCACTCATTTGATCTTCGGCACCTTCTACAGGTTTCGCGTTTTTCCTTCTTCGATCCAAGACCCAACGCCGGTAAATATCGCTGACCACAAACAAACCCATTCCGCCCAGCACCGTTGGAATGAAGTATTTATAAAATTCATTCACCCAGTAAACCAGCGGATAACGGTTGCGATCAGGAATATAGTGACTCAACCAGGCATCGGGAAAGTTTTCGGTTGCATCCGGGTGGCATTTTTGGCAGGCAGCCAATAAATTTTGCTTAACCTGCAAACCCTTTTCCGGGTCATCTGACCGCCGAATATCATGTACCCCATGGCAATCATAGCAAACCGGCATATTGATTTGTTGATCTGGATCAAGTTTTTCAAATAAAGTCACGGTTGTCCCATGAAAGTCGGCCACATAGGTTTGCAGCACCTGGGTGGATAATCCATATTTTGACATAATTTGTTCATTGGTGTGGCAATCCGCACAAATTTTAGGCGAAGATAACCGAAAGGCTGCCCCACCGCTCGGACCACTCACATTGTGAACACCGTGACAGTCAATGCAAGAAGGCACATCCGGGTTTTTTTCCTCCAGCACCCCGCTTCCATGCACGCTTCGCGCATATTCATCATAAATTGTACTGTGGCATTGACCACATACCATCGCCGATTGGGCATGTTCAGCAGGACTTAGACGGCCTTGCTCGTCCTTCGCGATTTTTGGCTGCTGATGAGGGTTATGACAATCCGCACAAATCGGCGCGTCCAGATTGCCCTCAGCCATCAACCGCGTATGGACGCTGTCCATTAATTCGGAAGCCTGCGATGGATGACACTGATTACAGGTGTTTTGAAACTGTAAGGTATATTCGCGGCTGGATTGAGCTAAATTTTCAGGATGAGGGTAACCACTGATGTTGGTATGGCAAACCTGGCAGCTCAGCGTAGCGTGAGCAGAGAGACCATACATCTCAGGGGCAATCACCACAGAAATCACATCACCGTTTGGAAACTCTTTGACCTGACCTTCCACCATGTGGCAGGAAAGACAGGCTGCATTGTTGGGCAACTGAGCCATATCAACAGGCAAGGTTTCAGCCCGCACTGGCAAGGCTTCGTTTCGAAACGCAATGCCCACAACCAGGCAAACTGCCAGAAGAATAAAGCCAAAGGCCACAATAAACAGTTCTGGAGGGATTCTGTAACGATCAGGCATAAGTTGCTCCTTAACGGTTCAATTATTTTTGGGAAAAAGCACCAGTAAAATCAAGCCAATTCCTTGCAAACAAAATTAATTATACATTAATCTCCAAATTTATCTCGATTGTCACTCACCAAAAACCATGAAATTCATCCTGTTTACGGAATGATACATGACACGAAAAAGTCAACCCCTGCAGTCAGCAGGGGTTGACCGGGATTGTGGGATCAGTTAGTAAGCCTACGGGCGTTTGAGACCGGCTGTGTTGACCTGCACTTTGCTGCTCAAATCCACAATTGAATCATACAGCACCTGCAGGATATATTTTCCATTATGTACATAACCGCCCGGATCCTTCTTGGCATACTGGTAGTTGTAAGCCGCCTGTAACAGTCTGGGCGTCCACGATACGTAGCGGTTGGGGAAGATTGCCTCATCCGGTGATGCGACCCCATCTTCATTGGTATCCACAAAGAAGTAGGGATAAGCTGTGGGAGAGTAAGCAATCGGCGTACCCGCTACTTCCTTGCCATAAGCACGGATGGCCTGGTAAAGGATTTCGGTCAAGGTGTCAATCTCGCCTTTAATACCCTCGTTCACATCACCATCGCCATCGTAATCCACTTTGGGATCTTCAAGGCGAATCTGAGTGACATCCTCAACCTGATGGCATGCACGGCACGCGCCAACTTCCACCGTTAGCTTGTGAGCGTCGTGGCAGTCGGAGCAGGCTTGATAGTTGGGGATATGCTCAAACTTTCCAACATACTGCTTGCCCGCGTACTGATAGACACCCTGCGCCTCGGAACCAAACAGAGTCGCCCCGGCTGCGAAGTAATGGATGTTGCGGAAGGTCAGTTTGTCAGACGGTGTATCTGCATCTAAACCGGCAATGGCGCGGTTCACACTCACCGTTGATTCTCGACCCTGGTGACAATTCAAACACAGATTATCATTCGGGCTGTTCTCAAACCCCAATTTTGCACCGCTGGGGAAGGTGACCGTCTCGACCTGATACAAGGAGAAGGTGGTCAGGTCGTTGTGGCAGGTCTCGCAGCGCAGGCCATTAGAAGGCATCATCGAGATATTGACGCCTTCCGCAAGGAATTGCGGTAATCCGTCTGCGGTGTGACACTTGACGCAGGCATTCGGCACTTTTCCATCCGCATCCCAGTGGCGGAATGATTCAGAGGAACCATCAAAGTGCCCGGCATCCACGCGGTTAGCCATACTCAAATCTACCGGCGTGGACAGTTTTTCATTCAGGTTTTCGATCGAATCATACAACAATTGAATGATGTATTTTCCACCGTGAGCATAACCACCGGGGTCTTTCATGGCAACCTGGAAGTTGAAAGCCGCCTTTTCCAGACGTGGTGTCCATGAAGCATACTTGTTCGGGAAAATGGCTTCGCCTTCATCAACGCTGCCGTTTTCGTTGGTGTCAATGAAGAAGTACGGATAAGCATTCTTGTCATATACGATTGCCGTACCAGCCACTTCTTTGGCATAGGCCTGAATTGCAGAATATAACAGTTCCCGCAAACCAGCGATTTCATCCGCCAATCCCTCATTAACATCCCCATCACCGTCATAATCGGTCAACGAAGAAGCCATGCGGATTGCCCGCACCCCTTCAACCGTATTGGCGCCTGGGTGGCAGGTTACACAACTTTCCGTCTTCAGCTCCAAGGAATGCGAGTTATGGCAGTCCTGGCAGGTCTGTACTCCCGAAACATGCTCAAACAGCACATCATACGATTTCCCGGGGTACTGGTAACCACCCTTTACCTGAGCACCATAACGGCTGACCGCTGCAGCGTAATAGTGGATGTTGATAAATCCAAGTTCTCCAACCACGGCATCGTCATCCGTTGCGCCGGCTTTTGCAATGGCTTCATCCACCTGAACCATTGAAGCGTTGCCTTGATGGCAGGTCATACAAACTGCTTCGCGCCCTAAACCGGTCAGCTCCACCCCGGAGGGGAACTTCACCGTGGTGAGTGTTTCGGTGGCAGGGTTATGGCAGGTGTTGCAGTTGATGACCGTATCAGTAGGCGCAGCCTTATCAACCATAAAAGCCTGGCTTCCATCAGCGCCAAGATAATCCAGAAAACCCGCACTGCTATGACATTTTGCGCAGTATGTTGGTATTTCAGCTGGATCTTGCGTGTCCCAATAGCGGAATGCCAGCGCACTCGCATCAGCATGACCGGAATTCATCCACAGAGCATAATAGGGCACTTCGCTGGATAGATCCGGGGCTGCCGGACAGGGTGCCGCAGTGGGACATGGAACAGCAGTTGGTTGTGGTGGAGCGGGCGGCTGAGTAGGCTCTGGAGTTGTTTGTTGACAGGCGGTCAACACAACTCCCACTACTACAAACAGGACAACCAGCAGGAAGCCTTTGAGTAGTTTTTGAGTCATATTGTCTCTCCATCCTTTCTAAAAAATTTTGGGAAATTGGGTGTAAACATCTTTGTTTTGGTTACCATTAGATTCTCGTAAAAATAATCACCTCCTGTAGTTTAGATTAAAACCTCATTAGAAAAAATTATACCGATTTTGCTTTCTTAATACAACATTAAAATGGTCTGAATTCTGATATTACAGTCAAATTAGGATGAATGTCATATGAATAGGGATGATACAATCCATAAACCCTATTTTCACTTCCGCAAAATCGTTTAGAATAGTCCTATGAAACCAAAGTCTATTCATTCAATCTGTGTATTTGCCGGTTCCGCCGATCATCTCGATCAATCCTACCTTGACGGCGCAACCGAATTGGGAAGGTGTCTCGCCGAAAACCAGATTCGGATCATCTATGGCGGTGGAAAAACCGGCTTAATGGGCGCACTGGCTGATTCCGCCCTGGCAGCAGGCGGAACAGTCATCGGGATTGTTCCCCGCTCCCTCTTCCAACCACAACTCATCCACGATCATCTGACTGAATTGAAGATTGTAGATTCGATGCACCAGCGAAAAGCGTTGATGACCCAAATGGCAGATGCGTTCATCGCCCTGCCCGGCGGCTTTGGCACACTGGATGAATTGTTCGAAACCCTGACCTGGATTCAAATTGGCATTCACCGTAAACCGCTAGGCTTGCTCAACCTCAATTCCTATTTTTTACCGCTTCTTGCCATGGTGAATCATGCTCAACAGGAAGGCTTCATCTACGCCAACCATCGTGATCTTTTCGCCATCGAAGATGATCCTCATCGTTTGCTCGCAACATTACAAAATCATCGCTTGCCGGATCATTTGGAGGAGTGGGTCAGCCGGCCCGCCTCTTCACCCAATCCGTGAAGCCTGCAGTCGTAAAAGAGCGATTTCCTACCAGGAATGGCTGGAAATCGCTCTTGCATCTACAAGCAGAACTTATTTATTCGACCGTAACGCTCTTGGCTAAATTACGCGGTTGGTCCACATCCAACCCCCGTAAAGAGGCTATATGGTAGGCAAACAACTGCAAGGGAATAACCGTAACGACTGGTGATAGCAACCACGGGGTTTGCGGCACCCAGAAAACATGATCCGCCAGTTCCGGCACCCGAGTATCACCTTCACTTGCTACCACAATCACGCTTCCGCCGCGCGCTTTGGCTTGTTCAATCTGACTGATCATCTTTTCGTACCAAGGATCCTGAGGGGCAATTGCCAGCACCGGCATATCGCGATCCACCAGCGCAATTGGGCCGTGTTTCATCTCTCCGGCCGGATAAGCCTCAGCATGGATGTAGGAAATCTCCTTAAGTTTTAGTGCGCCCTCATATGCAATGGGCATATTGATGCCCCGCCCCAGATAGAGCATGTTGCGGATATACTTCATTTCTCGCGCCACCGGGATGATTTCATTTTCTCGATCCAGACAACGCCCAACCAGATCCGGTATCAGACGCAAATCACTGACCAGTTTTTTTCTTTTGAGGGGGTCCAGCACTCCTCGCAGGTCTCCCAGCAACACCGCCAGCATGTATAAATCTACCAGCGGGGCAGTAAACGCTTTGGTAGAGGCCACCCCAATCTCCGGACCGGTTTGCATCGAAATAAACCCATCTGCGATACGCATCGCCTGTGAACCTATTGCATTGACAATAGACCATAAAACTGCCCCCCGTTTACGGCCTTCATCCATCGCTGCCAGGGTATCAGCCGTTTCGCCAGACTGGCTAATCGCCAGAACCACCGTGTTTTCGTTCACAATCGGATCGCGGTAGCGAAACTCGGAGGCAATATCCACTTCCACTGGAATACGGGCGATGTGTTCGATTAAAACCTTGCCTACCATACCGGCGTGAGCAGCCGTACCACAAGCCGTAATGATGATTTTCTGAATACGCTTTGCCAGATGGGGGGTTAGGTTTAATTGCGGCAAACGAATCACCCCCTCATCAAAATCTACCCTGCCGGCCAGCGTATCGGTAAGTGAACGCACCTGCTCATGAATTTCTTTCTGCATAAAATGGCGGTATTCACCTTTTTCAGCCGCCACCGGATCCCAATTGATCAAATGTTCTTGAAGTTGAACGGGCTTGCCATCCAAAGTCGAAACCCTCACATTATCCCGGGTAACAACTGCCATCTGGTGCGAGTCGAGGAAGATCATCCGGCGGGTGTGATCCAGAATGGCAGGGATATCTGAGGCGACAAACATCTCATTCTCGCCAATACCGATAACAACCCCGCCGGCGTTACCAATCCGCGCAGCAACAATCTTATCTGGCTCCAATGAGGACATTACCACCACTCCATGAGCGCCTTTCAAGTGGCGTAAAGCCTGACGGGTTGCCTCTTCCAGTGAGGTGCCGCCGCTCAAAAAACGTTCAATCAGGTGAACAATCACCTCTGTATCGGTATCCGAATTAAAACTCACCCCCTCTGCAATCAGCTCTTCCCTGAGTTCGAGAAAGTTTTCAACAATCCCATTATGCACCACCACAATCTGACGGCTGGTTCCCATATGAGGATGTGCATTTCTCGCACTGGGTTCCCCATGAGTTGCCCAGCGGGTATGACCGATGCCAATATGGCCTTCTACCGGCTGGTTTTCTACAAGGCTGACGAGTTTACTTAATTTCCCTGCATCGCGTCGAATTTCGATATTGCCGTTTTGCAAAACGGCAATCCCTGCCGAGTCATAACCACGATACTCCAGCCGTTTTAAACCGTTTAGAACAATGGGAGTTGCATTGCGTTCCCCAATGTAGCCAACAATGCCGCACATAGTTGCTCCTTTTCAATATTTCAAGCATTCCCTTGATCCAAGATGGATAAGAGAATTTATTCTGGCTTTTGGATTATTCAGGAAAAGATGGGCAAAACAAGTGCCCGGAAGGCTTCCGCTGATCTTTCGATTTTCCCGGTGACCAGATCATCACTCTGTTCCCACCGGTTAACCCTGCTTCGCAGCAGGGAACCTTCCTCCTCGTCACTTCACCACCTCGCAGGTAACCAGAGATGTGAAGCCATGCGCTGGTCTTTTCCACTCATCATTACAAATTCGTAATGCCTATCACCTCCACCGCCTGATTATACCCGCCTTTTGCTATAATTCAACCGTAATGGAACGCAAACATTCTGTAAATCCTTCCACCGATGATGCACCTGAACCTTCAACTAGCCAGTTATTTTTAATCCCTTTAGGTTGCCTGATTCGATCCCCCTTATTGTTTATGGGAATTTTTCTGATTGGCTATTTGCTGTGGGGCTTCTCAACCGGCCAAATCACCTTGCTTTGGACGACCATACCCGAATTCGACACATGGAAAATTGACTCATCTTTTACAACTGTAGAAGACAGCGGGGGAGAATCCTGGAAAATTCGATACGAATCGAAAAACACCACTATTTTTGAAGGTTTAGTGCGCCATACCTCACCAATCAACGAAAGGGCTTTTCCCTTGCTTTCCCACGACATTCTGGTTACCAGCGGTGATTTTTCCGATCCATCCATAGTTCGTACATCGGTATCAAACCACCGCTTTTACTGGTATTCAGAACAGCAGAATCGTCCACAAGGGACGATTAATTTGCTCCACACCGTTCCCTCAACGGAAGAAATCTACCAACAGTTGGCTCAAGTGCGCAAAGGGGATCGTGTGCGCATCAAAGGCATTGAAATCCTGGACATTAACCGCTACGACCAGCAGGGTGAATTTCGGGGCAGCTGGGCAGATGCTGGCTGCAACACCCTGCTGGTCACATCGGTTGAAATTTTGCCCTAGCAGAATTTGCGAAATTACCCGCCGTGTTTCTTAACTAAGGCAACCACTTCTGGAAAATCAATTCCCAAGCGCTGGATAGTGGCGAGCGTCGGAATGCCGTTTTTCGTCCATCCACGCCGTTGATAGACGGCATCCACTAACTGGTCATAGCGATTTTGACGGTATTTTCTTAATTCTGCAATTTTTTGCTCGGTGCTCATCCCGCCAATATCCAGCCCAACCTCTTTTTTCAGGATCTCGTCGTAATAATCCCGCCGGTCTTCATACTCTGCCGGTGTGACCGGTCCCATGGCGCGGTAAGGTGGGTAATCATGCTCTCGGGTTCCAAATCCCATGCGCAGGTTGAAAATGCGCTGAAAGTTATAAACCTTTTCTGACTGCTCGATTATCCCGTCAATGTCAATCTTTTCACCGGTCACACCCTCATAAAGCCAGCAGTAATTTTCTACATGCTCAGGCACTTTGGCAGGTTCCTTGGCCGTTTTGTTGCTTTCGGGAATAATGTCATTCCACGGCAATTTACATAACCCGTGCAGGCTGAACCACGTTCGCCAGATCGGAAAGTAATGCAGGGCTTCAGCCTTGGCTTCAAAAGTGGGCAATTGTTTATGCACCATATCCATGAAAATCAGCCATGCTTCATCATGTTGCGGGCCTTTGGTCGCCAATGCGTACCCTCCTTGTTGGGCAAGCGATTCTTTGGAGAGGTACTCTGAAATTTCCAGCCCTTTGATCTCCATCCCAATATCCTGAAGAATGGTTGGGTCTGCGCCATATTTTTCAGTAAATAATCGCTTCATTGCCCGCACGCCCTGACCGATAACGACACCGAAACCCTCACCACGTGCCATCTGGTGGATCAATTCCATCACTGCTTCAAAGTTGCCCCAGGTGAGTTCTATACCGCCAGTGATTTCCTTATTCAAAATACCCAGCTCATAACATTCCATGGCAAATGCCAGCGAATTACCCAGTGAAATTGAGTCAATTCCATAGGTATCCGCATAAAAATTCATCTCCAAAACCTGCGCGGGGTCAAAAATACACAGGTTTGAAGCCAACCCACCCAGCGTTTCGTACTCCGGCCCGTCCACAAATACTTCTTCCCCTTTGTACGGGCCGGTTTGCAGGATGTAGTGAGAAACACCATGTGCGCAGGACATTGTACAACCATACCAGCATCCATCCGGGCCACGCATATCAAATTTTTGCTTCCAGACGTCACCTGCCACCCGATAAGCGTCATCATGGTGACCGAAACGGAAGTTCTTGACCGGTAAAAGGTGAAACTTATTCATGATCTCAATCAAATACGGAGTTCCCGTGCCGCGCATATCGTTTTGAGAAGCATCAAAAAGACTGATTTCCCGGTTGATCCGCTGACCAGCCTTTCGGATGAGATCCATGTTGGCAACCCCGTTGCTGTCACCGCTGATTTGGCTGTAGCGCACCACAATGGCTTTGATCCTCTTGTCCCGCAGCACACGTCCACAACCACCCCGCGCTGCCTGTTTAATGCGCACCTCATCTCGGCGCGGGTCATAATAACTGACGTTCAAGCCACAAATCGCATTGTAATTGGCTGCCTGCCCGGCTGAAATAACCGAGATTCCCCGTAATCCGCGTGGGTCATCGGCGTACAATTCAGTCAACATTCGGTTGATCAGATGGGTATCTTCCGGTTCAAGTGGAGCTTCCTCGATTCGAACGACCCCCTCGTCTCCGTCAATGTAGATGATCACATCATTTTTGGCTTTTCCCTGAATTTCCAGCGCATCCCACCCGGCAAACTTCAAATAAGGGCCAAAGTAACCCCCGCTGTTGCTGTCAATGACTGTATTGGTTAACGGCGAAATCGTTACAACCGTACATTTGCCGCTGCCCGGATAGGCCGTAATCCCTCCAATTGGCCCGCCGGCAATAACCAGTTCGTTTTCTAAATCATTCCAGCGGGTATCATCACGGATTGCATTCCACAACAGCCACAAGCAGAAACCTCTCCCGCCGGTAAAGGTACGCTTCATTGTTTCGTCTACCGGCTTACTCTGAATACGATTCTCACTGATATTGACATATAAGGTTCGATTAGCATATCCCCTCACCACCGGGCGAAGGTCATACCGAAATTCTGCCAGCAGTTTATGTGCGCTCCGCAATTTTTCCACATCGGTCTTGAACATCGGCCACTCCTTTTTTGGAAATTTCAAGAAGAATAACGATTACGATTTTCCCCTCGATTCAATTATATGAAATAGCACTATACTTTCAGCAATCCTCTGTCACTGCCTTGGTAGATGAATGTCACAATCCAATAGAACCGTCAGGATGCGTTATAATCACAGAGGAATTTAGCAGGAAGCCAACCGATATGAATGTTGAAGATCAACTTGATTTATACCTGAGAGCGCGTTTCACCTTACTGGTATTTGTCACCCCCGAAGAAGAGCGCCTTCTCACCACGATTCAACGGGTTTGTGAGCAAACCCAGCGCCGGCTTCTCAGCTGGGATGCCGCCGATGGGTTTCAACTGCTTGCAGGCAGCGGCAGTCCGCCCTCAGCGCGTGACCCCCTTACGGCGCTGGAACAAATTGAAAGTGCCGATCCAGCTGTTCCAGCTTTGTTCGTACTCAAAGATTTTCATGAGATTTGGAACAATCCGCAAATCAAACGCAAGTTAAGAAACATCAGCCAGCGATTGAAGTTTTCCAAAAAATCAATTCTGATTACCTCGCTTACGGTAAAGATCCCGGATGAGCTCAAAGACGATGCAGTACTGGTAGATTTCCCACTGCCAACTTTCAGCGAACTGGAAGAAGTCCTCAACCGCCTGATTCAGACCCCCGGTGTAAAAGTCAACCTTACGCCTTTAGGAAAAGAAAAGCTGGTGCAGGCAGCCATTGGCTTGACCGCTGCTCAGGCTCAGCGGGTCTTTGCCAAATCCATCGTTAAAGACGGTTTGCTGGATGACCGGGACATTGATCTGGTCACGGAAGAAAAGAAACAAATTATCCGCGAAAGTGAAGCCCTGGAATTTTTTGCAGTCACCGAAACACCTGACGATGTCGGCGGTTTAGAGGTGCTGAAAAACTGGTTGAGATTGCGCGAACGCGCCTTTTCTCAGGAGGCGCGCGCCTACGGTTTACCTGCTCCAAAAGGAATTGGCTTGATTGGCATCCCCGGCACAGGTAAAAGTCTGACCGCCAAAATGATTGGTGGTTTGTGGCGCTTACCCTTATTACGCCTGGATGTTGGTTCGTTGTTCGGTAGTCTGGTAGGTGAATCGGAAGAACGTACCCGCCGCGCGCTGAAATTGGCTGAAACTGTTTCTCCCTGTGTGGTCTGGATCGACGAGATGGAGAAGGCACTGGCCCACGGCGGTTTAGACAGTGGCACAAGTACGCGCGTTTTTGGCACAATTTTGACGTGGATGCAGGAAAAAACCGCCCCATGTTTTGTTGTTGCCACTGCTAATGATATTTCCAGCCTCCCGCCGGAGCTGCTCCGTCGCGGCCGCTTCGATGAAATCTTCTTCCTTGATCTTCCAACATTTGAAGAACGACGTGAAATCTTCGCCGTTCATCTGCGCAAACGCGCTCGCCTTCCGCTGGATTACGATCTTGACCTTCTGGCAGAAGCCGCCAGCGGTTACGTGGGCTCGGAAATTGAACAGGCCGTCATTGATGCAATGTATATCGGTTTCAACGATGGTCAACGGGAATTTACCACAGAAGATATTCTGTACGCGCTTAAGCGTCAGGTACCACTTTCAGTTTCTCAACGCGAAAACATTACCATGCTGCGCAACTGGCTGCGAGAAGGCCGTGCTCAATCAGCCTCTTTCCAAAAAACAGAGGATGCCGAACATCAATTCGTCCCCATTCAACTGGATATCCGTTCAGCAGGTTAGGCTTTTCAGAGTAAATCGGGATGGAATATTCCAGTTTAGGAATTGATTTTGGTACCTCCAACACACTGATCGCTGGTTGGGATGAACAATCCCAACTCATATCTCTTATTCCCATCCCCACTTACAGCCGCCTGGTGGTGCAAGGTACAGATGAGGTACCGCTCATCCCTTCCCTGATCCACTATTCGTCAGACGGGCGCATCTGGATCGGTCAACAGGTGCGTGAACATGCTTCCCCTGCCTCACGGCGAACGCTGCGCTGGATGAAACAATATATTGTCAACCGCAGCCCTATTCGCATTCAGCTGGACAATCATAATATAACCCCCGCCCAGGCTGCCCAGGATTTTCTCACAGCCATTTTTGCATTTTTACGTGCAGAACATGGAGTCCGACCTGATAAAGTTGCCTTCAGCGCACCGGTTGAGTCCTTTGAAGATTACAACTACTGGTTGAATACCCTGGCCGAATCGAACCGCTTGAACAATTTCGTTCTGATTGACGAACCAATCGCCGCAGCCGTGGGTTACGGTCTTTCTGTTCAACCCGGCAGTGTTTTTTTGATTTTTGATTTTGGCGGCGGAACAATGCACGCCGCTATGGTGATCATGCAAAACGAATCCCTGGTCGGCGGCAAACCTTTATGCCGCGTTTTAGGCAAAGCCGGTAAAAACATTGGCGGTATGCGGATTGACCAATGGCTTTATCAGGAACTGCTCAAGCGCTTCGACTTGTCTGAAGATCACCCTGTGGTAAGACAATCCAGCAATCAAATCTTATCTGCCTGCGAAAGATTAAAGGAATCCCTCTCCATCCATGAGAAATCCTCAACCGGAGATCTTCAATTAGGTAACGGCGCCACCATTAATCTTTCGGTCAACAGGGATGAATTTGAAACAATCCTTATTCAAAACCATCTTTTCACCGAAATTGACCACTTGCTACGCAATGTTCTCAATCAGGCAAAGGAAAAGGGTTATTCCGAAGATCAAATCCAATCGGTATTAATGATTGGCGGCAGCAGCTTGATTCCCTCGGTACAGCAACATTTACAACACTTTTTTGGCTCACAGCGGGTTGAGTTGAACCGCCCGCTGGATGCAGTCGCCCGGGGTGCCGCACTTTTTGCGGCTGGGGCAGGTATTCTCGATCACATCCGCCACGATTATGCAATCCGCTACCTTGATCCAAGCACCCGCCAGTACGCCTTTCATAAAATCGTTCCCAGCGGCACACCCTATCCCACCACTGAACCTATAGCCAGACTGACAATCAAGGCCTCTCATAATGGCCAGCAAAAACTGGGAATGTCTATTTTTGAAGTTCGGGATCATCAGCAAAGCAGTTTTTCTCAGGAAAATATTGAGCTGATCTTCGATCCACAAGGTTGCGCACGGATTGTTGAGCTGCCTGTCCGGCAAGTTCAAGAACGCGCTTATTTTTATGTCAATGAACATTCGCCGACATTCCTGACCGCTAATCCCCCTGCTGAAGCGAATATCCCTCGCTTTGAAGTGGCTTTTCACATCGACTCACAAAAAAGATTGACCATTACCGCCCGCGATTTGCAGACCGGGATTACCATATTGGAAAACCAGCCCGTCATCCGCTTGACCTGAGGAATCCAGACATGTCGCATATTTCAAAACTTAAGACAGAATGGGTAGATGCGGAAATTCTCATGCTTGCTTTGCGCGACCTTGGATATGAAGTTGAACAAGGAGACCTGACCATTACTTCTTTGCGCGGTGAAAAGATGGGAGTGGAAATTAAAATCCGCCCGCTGTTAAGCAGTGAAATTGGTTTCCGAAAACATCATGGTAAATTTGAAATGGTTGCTGATTGGTTTGGTGTACTCGGCGTTAAGCGTCAGACCCTCGTCCGTCAGATCAACCAGCGATATGCGTATCACGCCGCTCGTCAAAAACTGGAAGAGCAGGGCTTTTATCTCGTCGAAGAAAAAGACGAGGCTGGTAAAATTCACTTATTAATGCGGCGGATGGGATAACGGTGATTCCATGGATATTCAAGAAGTTGAGTTGACAATTCACCCCAACGGGCAGGTTGAAATCAGCGTTCGCGGTGTAAAGGGAACCACCTGTCTGGAAATCACCCAATCTCTTGAAGCAGCGCTTGGCAACCATCTGGTTGAGCGCAAGTTAACTGCTGAAAGTCAGGATACCACCTCTGACAACAGCAATTTCCTTCCACCCGTGGAAATCAAAGGATAGTCCGCTTGGAAAATTCGCTGCGTGTTCATCATTTTGAACCCCTCAGTTATTCCAACGGCCCCGGCAGACGGGCTGTCCTCTGGCTGCAGGGTTGCACTTTAAATTGTAGGGGCTGTTTCAACCCCTCCACCCATACCATTTCTGGCGGAAAACCAGTTCTTATAAGTGAACTTCTAAAAAAGTTATTGCGTATTCACCCCAAAATTGAGGGGCTGACCATCAGCGGCGGAGAACCCTTACAACAGCTTAAACCGCTGCTGAGTTTTCTGACACAAATCCGGAATGAAACAAGTCTTTCCATCGTCGTGTTTAGCGGTTTTACATTTGAGGAAATCCGCGCCATGCCCCAGTCAGATCGGTTGATTTACCTGGTGGATGTGCTTATCGCCGGCCGGTACGACCATACGGTTCCCTCAAGCAATCCATGGATTGGATCAGGCAATAAAACGATTCATTTCTTTACTTCGCGCTATTCCATGAATGATCTCCAAAGTGTTCCCTCTGCCGAAGTAATTATCCAACCCAACGGAGAAATCATTTCAAGCGGAATCCATCCACTCGTTCTGCGATAAACATGAATGACCAGCCTTTTCTGGAAGATTTTCGTCGCACGCTCCATTCGATCAGCGAGATTCCGGCGCTCCCCAAAGAGATACTGATACGGTTGATCCATAGGGGAATCATTCGCGAGCTGCTCTCTTACCCCAACCCGCATAGCATTGCCCTGCTTGAGGATGTTTGTATTACCGCTCCAATTCCCGAAATTCGCGAAGATGCCCTGAATGCCCTCTTTCAGTTAAGCCGCGAGAATCTATCAGACGCGGTTCTAGGGTTGTACCGCCTCGCAGTAGAAGGTAATCATTCCGGGGCCATTTCTTTTCTCCAAAAACATCCGTTGACTTCCCCTCAGCCCGAGCTTCAAGCGGCATTTTCGTTTATGTACCTCACCGATGATGACTATGCGCAATTCGACAAAGACTTCACGCGGTTAGCCGACTATTTTTTCCACCTGGCCCAGCCTTCCACCCGGCTGAAAATCATCCAATCTGCCAACTCTTCTTTCAAACACAGACTTTCCAATTTGCTGAATGCGCTGTGGCTGGATCAGGAAGAAAAGAGCGACTTTCTCGTCAGGTTCTATCCCCAATCCTCACAAATCGAAAAGCGATTAATCCTGCAACAATTAACTATCCTCGCCGATTCGGGAAACACTGCTGCTCAAAACACGCTTTGTCGGTTGGTAATCAGTTATGATGACCCTGCCGCGCGAGAAATCTGTCTTCAGCGGAACTACTCGCCTTTTCTACCCGCCGAAAAAGCCCTGTTCTACTTTCTATCCAGCCAGTGGGAGCAGTACGAAACATACGACTTCACTCATCACTGGCTGTTGGAAGCTTACTCATCTGCCAGCCCATCTTTACGCCAAAAAGTCCTGGCGCATGCCCGCACAACGGGTCAAATTGGGTGGTTATCCAATCTTTCCAATTACCGGCCCGCCTTGATGATCTGGGAGTTAAGCCCGTCAGATTGGGAGAAAATCCGGATAACTATTCTTTCCAATCCGCGGGATAATTCCTGGGTGCGCCTTTTGAATTATGCTCCTCTTTACTGGGCAGCCTGGCTGCTCGCTCAATTGACCGCCGCACCGGACGTTTTCAGCTCAGAACCGGAATTGAGCGAGATTGCACAACAAGCGAAAGGATGTCTGCCTCAACCGCTGCCCTTCCCTTCAAGAACTGTTCTTCAATCCCCTGCCGGCAGCAATACCTGTTTGGCAGTTTCACCATTTGGGACCGAAGTAGCATTTGGCAGTCTAGAATCCTCAATTCAATTGCTCAGTCTGATCACACTTGAATGGCAAAAACCCCTGCTCAGTCCAACGGCTCCGACACGTGTGCTTGCTTACGATCCACAGGCAACTTATCTTGTCTGCGCTGGTGGCGATCAACGCATTCGCATTTTTCGTCGTCAGGACTACGCCCTGGTAAAAACTCTGGAAGGACATCAAGGCCAGATCAGGTCCATCATTTTCCAATCGGACGGACGAAGGGTTCATTCAGCTGGTTTTGACGGCAGAATTTTCTCGTGGCACTTCCCCAGTGGTTTGACCTCTCAACCCCCTATCGAAACTGGACAAGAGATTTTTTCACTGACCATTTCCCCGGATAATCAATTATTGATTTATTCCAGTGCCAATCGCACCTGCAATTTCTTCCCCATGAGTGGTGGTCAACCAATTCATTCAATTTCTGAAATGGATGGGGTTCCTCTTGCCTTAGCAGTCAATTCCCGCCAGAAACTGGCGATTGCCTCTCGTTCTGCGACGATTCAACAATTCAGTCTATCCACCTATCAGCCGCTTACTCCAGGCCGCTCCACGGGCTCGCCTTTGAACCATCTCATCTATCATCCCACTGTACCACTGCTTTTTGGTATGGAAATTAGCGGCAAAATAAATGCCCGGCACGAAACGGACCTGGAAGTCATCCTGGAAAGCGAACTCCACACCCAACCAGCCTCTGGACTTGGCCTCACTCCTGATGGAAACCTGCTCATCAGTTCCAGCACGGATGGCAAAGTAGTAATATGGGATTTACAGCCTTTCCTTTTGTACTTTCAACCCATTCAAAGCGACCTGCATGAATGGATTGAAAAAATTACCGGCTGGCTGAAAATGGATATGCCAATTTCTAGCCGCCAATGGTTGGAGTTTGCCCTGCAATTGTTGCATTGGCGCGCGCGTTTTGATATTCAAATCGGTGAAGCTGAGCCGCTCCAAATTGGTGAATTTGACATTTTGTTGTAAAAAACTTTAATGGGGAAGAGTATAATGGGGTTTTGGTTGAATTGAACCCTTTGGATCATCCATTGTGAACCTCAAAAAGTTATTTTCAAATCCTACAGAACTGGACAGGATACAATCAAAGAATTTCACCAATGTACAAATAGACGCCATTGGTGTTGGACTGGCGAACGCAGCTGCGCCATTTTTACCGGTTTTTCTTACCCGTTTGGGGGCAACCTCTTACGAAATTGGTCTATTGACATCCATGCCAGCCCTGGCAGGCTTGATTCTGGCAATACCCATGGGGCAATTTTTACAAAATCAAAAAAAGATTATCCCATGGTTCAGTCTTGCCCGTTTGGGCGTCATCATGAGTTACGCTCTCACCGGCATTCTGGCTTTTCTGCTTCAGGGTCAGCCACTGATTACCGGCATTCTCCTCGTTTGGGCGTTGGCTACAATTCCACAAACCTTATTGAACATCTCCTTTTCGGTGGTCATGAATGCTGTGGCAGGCCCCAATTTGCGTTACGAATTAATGACCCGGCGTTGGTCAATTCTGGGAGTTACTACTGCCATAGCGGTTTTCATCATCGGACAATTTTTAGACCGTATAGCATTCCCAACCAACTTTCAGGTCATCTTTATTTTTCTTTCAATTGGTGGATTAATCAGTTACTATTTTTCTTCTCACATCAACCTGCCCGATTTTCAAAAACCAAACACACAGGGGAAAAGGCCACTTCGAGAAACCCTCAAAGAATATCGCATCCTCTTGAGTGGTGAAAAACCATTTCAATCTTTTGTGATTAAGCGCTTTGTATTCCTCTCAGGAGCAGCCTTGACCTTACCTCTCTTTCCGCTTTATTTTGTGCGGGAAGTGCAGGCCAGTAACAGTTGGATTGCCACGATCAATATGGCTCAGACGGCGATTGTCATCGTGGGTTACTTTTTCTGGACTCAACAATCCCGTCGGCGCGGTTCACGAAATGTACTGCTCTGGACCACCTTAGGAGCAGCGCTCTATCCAATCCTCGTAGCCAGTACACATAATGTGGTTCTTATCACCTTATTCGCCGGGATCAACGGCATTTTTCAGGCCGGTTTAAATCTGGTCTTTTTCGACGAGCTGATGAAAACCGTCCCAACCGAATACAGCGCCACATTTGTTTCAATCGCTCAAGGTCTCCAATATATATCATCCATCCTTTCACCCCTGATTGGCACACTGATCGCAGACCTTGCCGGGCTCAGCATTGCGCTGGTAGTCGGCGGAGCCTTGCAACTCATCGGTTTTGTCATGTTCTGGCGTAACCGCCAGTTGATCTTTATTCGCAATCAACCTTCCCCGGCTGGATGAGTCAACCAACTCAAGACCTAACTGACCCACTCAACCGGCAAGTGATCAACTCGATTGACAAAGACAATATAGGTGCCCTCATTATCCACTTCAATGCAGGTCACCCCCGTGTTGTTCATCACAAACCAGCCCTGATAGGGAGAAGCCACCCCCAGCAGTTCCGTCATAAAATAATTGAAAAACGCACCATGACTGACCATCACCACCACGTCGGCCGTATTGCGGTGGCGTTCCATCAACCGGTGAATGGTTCGTTTGGCGCGGAAGTGAGCATGTTCGTCCGTTTCGAAAGGTGCGTTATACCAGCCTTCCTGATCAACATTCTCCACAAACTTCAAGCGCGGAAAAGCGCTTTGTAATTCGGTCGGTTTCTTACCGGGCAGACCGATGTTGAGATCCGTTTCGGGATCTTTGAGATAAACACCACCGACTTCGTGCAAATCCCGCCATCCCAGGATTTTTAAGTCCAATTTTTCTGCAATGGGCTGTGCAGTTTGAAGAGAACGCCACATCAGGCTGCTGTAAAGGTGAATACTATCTGGTTTATGGATTTGAGGGTCACCCTCTCTGGACAGATATCGCTCGAAATGATTGCATAATGCCAGCGATTGTTTTATCCCCAATTCCGTCAGCGTTGGATCGCTGGAACGCCCATCACTGCTGCCGGTTTGTTCCCATAATAAGTTATTGGTTGATTGAGCATGTCGAATAAACAGAATACGCATTATTTCGCTTTCCTTTTTCGATTGGTGGAGGGTGTGCCTATTTGGTATATAATTCACAGATAATTTTGGAACATCGCTTTATTATACCGTTCAAAAAATCTTGTTTATGGTTCATCAAGGTTTCTGGAATCATCAATCTCTGACCATCAGCGTCAAAGGAAACTGCCTCACCATCAGTATGGGGAGCAGGGAGGTATTCAGTTATGACCTCGCGGGTCGCCTGTGGACAGCGCTGGTAGATGAAATTTCCTATCGGCGTGGTCTGGATGGCAAAATTGTTGCCAAATGGCAGACTGGTGAGAAAACCCGCCAGCGTCGTTGGCTTACCCCACCTGAATCGGCTGATCTAATTGAACGCGGTCATGCTCTCCTCTGCAAGCTGACGAGCGACTTACGCTCTCAAAAAATTGTTCTCAACCCACCGCTAAACGACAAGGGCTGGCGCGATTTACAAACCGCTGCCGCCTTCGACAACACCGCCGCTGAAGCCGATGCACTCGGCTATTTCCGGGTTTACAAACCGATCGGCATTCTTCCACCCGATCAATATATCTCGGTTGTTTTACAGGCAACCGAAGGCTGCTCCTTTAATACCTGCACCTTTTGCGATTTCTACCGCGATCGTCCTTTCCGAATAAAACGAGTTGATGAATTTCGAGAACATATCCGTGCAGTAAAAGCATTTTTGGGGGAAGGCCTCAGTTTGCGCCGCACCATCTTCCTGGGCGATGCCAACGCGCTTGTCATTCCAATGCCACGCTTGATCAGCCTTATGGAAGTAATTCATGAGGAACTGGATGTGGAAAAACTGGGCGGCATTTTTGCATTTCTGGATGGTTTTAGCGGGGAGCGCAAAACCCCACAGGATTTTTCACGCCTGGCTGAATTGGGTCTGAAACGGATTTACATTGGCATGGAATCCGGACATGAACCGCTGCTTAAATTCTTACGCAAACCCGGCACGCCGCAGGATGTATTACAAGCCGTTCGCAACATCAAAGCAGGCGGTGTGGCGGTCGGAATCATCGTGCTGCTGGGAGCAGGTGGTGAAACTTATGCACAAGCCCATATTCAAGATACAATCCGGTTAATCAACGCAATGCCACTGGACATGGAAGATTTGATTTACTTCTCCGAGCTGGTCGAAAATGAAAACCTCCCCTATGTTCAAACGGCTTACCAGAATTCCCTTCAACCCTTAAGTGCAGAAAAGCGTATTCAACAGGGCGAAGCGATTGAAAACAATTTGGTTTTCGGGAAAAAAGGCACTCCGCACATCAGCCGCTATGACATCCGTGAATTTGTCTACTGAATCGATTTACCGGGGTGAGATTACGGTCATTTTCCATGGCGCTTTGACCGATTTCTTTAAATCCAAATCGGAATCTTGCACCATCCAATTTCAACTGCGCGAAAAGACCTCCCTCAAGCACATTATTGAAGCCCTGGGTGTGCCACACCCCGAAGTTGGGAAAATCCTTGTCAACCAGCAAGAAGCGGACTTGACCTTTCATCCCCTACCTGGCGACCTGATCCACATTTACCCCGGTCAACTGGATCAGCAAACCTCCACCGACAATTGCCCAAAATTCATACTGGACAACCACTTGGGTAAATTGACGGCATATTTACGCTTGCTGGGTATTGATGCCGGTTACAATCCCAAATTTGAAGATGCCGATATTGCTCAAATTGCCGCCGAACAGGGTCGCATCGTCTTGACCCGTGATCGCGGCTTATTGAAGAGAAAAGTGATTCAGCGGGGTTATTGCGTGCGGGCGGACAACCCACTTTCCCAGTTAGACGAGGTCACTCGCCAATTTCAACTTGCGTCCTATTTCAAACCCTTCACCCGTTGCCCGCGCTGCAACGGCCTCTTAGAACGGGTAGCAAAAGAGGCAATCCTTCAACATTTGCTGCCATTAACCCGCCAGTACTATAACGAGTTCAGCCGTTGTTCGCAGTGTGGTCAAATCTACTGGAAAGGCTCTCACTACGATCGCATCAAACCGATTATCCAACGCTTTGCCATCATCAACAACGAGGAAAAATGAATTTTACATTCCCGGTTGGAAAACTACCCCCTGAATTTTTACAGCAACTGATTAACACTCTCCCCACTCAATCCGAGCGGGTCATCGTCGGCCCCGGCATTGGTCTGGATTGTGCGGTGGTTGAGTTTGGTGAACGCTGTCTGGTCTTTAAGAGCGAACCGATCACATTTGCAACCCGCCAGATCGGCTGGTATGCCGTACAAATTGCCGCGAATGATATTGCCACAACTGGAGCACGTCCGCAATGGATGCTGCTTACCCTGCTGCTTCCGGAGAATAAAACCAGCCCTTCAATGGTCAAAGAAATTGCCGAAGAGGTGAGTGAAACCTGCCGTCAAATGGGAATTGTGCTGATCGGCGGACATACCGAAGTAACCAGCGGCTTGGATCGGCCAATTTTGGTTTCCACTTTGATTGCAGAAACTACCCGCGAAAAGGTCATTACTCCCTTAGGCGCTAAACCCGGCGATGTCCTGATTTTAACCAAAGGCATCCCCATCGAGGCTACCGCCCTGCTGGCAAAAGAATTTCCCGAGCGGCTGCAAGGCATCCTCAGCGAATTTGAAGTTGATCAAGCTCAAAATTTTCTTAAAGAACCCGGCATTTCGGTAAGCCGCGATGCAGAAATTGCGGTCAAAGCAGGAGAAGTCCATGCCATGCACGACCCGACCGAGGGCGGGCTGGCAACCGCCCTCTGGGAACTGGCATATGCCAGTCAGAAAACTCTGGTCATTGATCCCTCTGAAATATTTATCCCTCAACTTTCCCGTAAAGTTTGCAATATTTTTGGGCTAGATCCCATGGGTAGCATCGCATCAGGAGCACTCCTCATTGCCGCTTCCGCCGAATCGGGTCTGGAAATTATCAAAGCCTTGCGGAAAGAGAGCATTAACGCTTCCGTCATCGGCGAAATCGAAAGTGGTCAGCCAGCCGTTTATCAAATCACCGAACATGGCCGGCAACTGCTGACCAAATTTACCCGCGATGAGATTGCACGAGTATATGAAACTGTCTAAATAATCGGGAGTTATTCAGAACATGGGCTTTATCCTGTCGGTCATTTTCGGCTTCTTACCCATGCTGGTTTTTGCCTTCTTTGTTTACTGGCTTGACCGTTACGAGAAAGAACCCCGCCACCTGTTGGGTGGGGCTTTCGTGTGGGGAGCTGTCGTTGCAGCTGGTTTTGCCTTTTTGATCAACACCTTGCTTGGAGCAGGAATTTTTATCTTAACCGGCTCAGAGCTGATTGCCCAACAAACCACCGGTTCGCTGATCGCCCCAATCATTGAAGAATCCCTCAAAGGGATGGCCGTGCTGATCGTCTTTTTCTTTTACCGCAAAGAGTTTGACTCCATTTTAGATGGAATTGTGTATGCAGGAATTACAGCGTTGGGTTTTGCCGCCACAGAAAATACCTACTATATTTTTAATTACGGGTATCTCGAAAGCGGGTATACCGGTTTATTAACCCTGGTCTTTATCAGGGTGATTCTGGTAGGCTGGCAACATCCATTCTACACCGCATTTTTTGGCATCGGTTTGGCAATTGGCCGCCTTTCACCGCACCGCTTCAAAAGATTGTTGTTCCCCACAGGTGGTTTGTTACTTTCAATTGCTTTACACAGTATCCATAATACCATCCCCTCGATCATTCCTGGTATTGCCGGCATTGTGATCGGAACATTATTTGACTGGACGGGCTGGCTCGGCTTGGGAATTTTCATCCTGTATGTCATTTATCACGAGAAAAAGTTAATTCAATCGGAATTGAAAGAAGAGGTGCAATTGGGCATCATTTCTTTGGAACAGTATCTTAATTCGTCCTCAAATATTGCCCGCTTCAAAACACTTCTAAATCATTTCGGTAAACCATCATTCCCCACAATTGCTCATTTTTATCAATTGTGTGCCGAACTCGCCCATAAAAAACATCAATTTCGCCGATTGGGGGATGAAGAAGGCAACCTCAAAATCATCGCTCAGTTGCGCGGTGAACTGGCACAATTAAGCCCGCTGGTGGGTTAATTCAAAATCTTGCCCGCCGCCGAAAGCGTGGTAAAATCTAGGCACATTGGAATAACAGATTTTTGCGCCCGTAGTGAAGTGGATATCACATTACCCTCCGGAGGTAAGAGCCCGAGT